>JAFGOU010000060.1 GCA_016926315.1 Chitinispirillaceae bacterium | reverse complement strand
GACCACTCCGCAGCCAGCGGCGCACCCAGGCTTTCAAAAAAGGAGGCCCGGATCGATTGGCATGTTCCGGCCGTAAAAATTTTTAATAAAATAAGGGCATTCAAGCCTTATCCCGGTACCTATTCGCTCTTTGAGGGAAAACGTCTCGGCATTGAATGGGCTGAACCGCACAGCAGCGGAGCCGCCGGAGTGGCGGGGAGTATTATCTCTATAGAGAAGGAGTATTTCGAGGTGTGCTGCGCTCCCGGAACGCTGCGGATTATGGAGGTGAAACCAGAGGGGCGGAGGGTCATGAAGGTGCATGATTTTCTGCTCGGCAACCGTATCCGAAAGGGAGCGCTTCTCGCATGAATGCCCGGCAACTGATCCTACGTATTCTTACCCAGGTAGATCGCCAGCCGGGATGCATGGAACGGATCGTTGACGAAACGCTCGATTATGCACGTCTTGATCATCGTGATAAACGGTTTGTCTTCGAAGCCGTATATGGAATCGTCCGCCGGAAGCTGACGCTTGACCATATCATCGAACCCCTCCTTGCAACCGCGGGACTGAAGAAAAATGCGACGCTGCGCCGGATCCTGCGCATGGGGGTGTATCAGATCGTTTATATGGACCGCGTACCCGACCACGCGGCGGTCAATGAATCGGTCAACCTTGCCAAAAATGATTCCGAGACCAGGGCCGTTTCAGGCGTGGTCAACGGCGTCCTTCGCAGGATCGTGGCAGACCGTACAACCATCATGCCCGACCTCTCCGGGGCCGAGTTAAGCGAGCGGCTGTCGATCGAATATTCCCATCCCCGGTGGATGATCGAACGCTGGCTCGGCCATTTCGGTCTTGCCCGGACCAAGCAGCTCCTCGTTTTTAATAATGAACGTCCCGGCACGTGGCTGCGAAGGAAAATAAGGAATATCTCCCGTCCGCAATTTGAAACCGAAATCCGCACCATCGGTGAACAGGCGACCGGCTACCGTAACCTGTATTACCGGTTAAAAAAGAACGTCATACCCGAGACCTTATGGGTGTTGCGCGACGGCCTTTGCACGGTGCAGGCCCCCTCATCAGGATGGGTGGTCGGACTTATGGAGGCTGCAAAAGGGGACAAGGTACTTGACGTATGCTCCTCCCCGGGAGGCAAGACCGCCTTGCTTTCCGATATCGTGGGAGACGAGGGCGCGGTCTGTGCGGGTGACGACCGATGGAACAGGATCGCGCTGACCCTCGAAACCGTACGACGGATGAAACTGGGAAACGTTTACCCTGTGGTGTGTGACGGCGGCAAGCCGCCGTTCAACGGCGTGTTCGACAAGGTGCTCATTGATGCTCCCTGTTCGGCGACCGGTGTGTTGAACCGCCACCCGGAGGCGCGATGGACAAGGATGCCCGGTGATATATCGAAACTTTCAGAGATGCAGAAACAATTGCTGGAAGCGGCGGCTTATCTCATCGGGAGGGGCGGGACGCTCGTTTATGCGACCTGCTCGCTTGAACCGGAGGAAAACGCCGGCCAGATTCGGCGTTTTCTGACAGACCATCCTGAATTCGAACATGCGGGATGCGGTGATGCGGTGCCGCAGACCTATATCGATAGCGACGGGTTTATGAGCATAACCCCCTTTGACCACCACATGGACGGCATGTTTGCGGCGCGGTTGAGAAAAAGAAACAGCCGATAGCTGCGATGGTTTTTCCCCCTAACGACCCTGTCGTTATCACCGGCAGGTTCCGGATACCGGAATCAATATTGACCTTTCCGATTTCCGTGAAGTAATTTTAACGTGGTCGGAAATGACGGGGCTGTAGCTCAGTTGGGAGAGCATCAGGCTGGCAGTCTGAGGGTCGTCGGTTCGAACCCGTCCAGCTCCATTATATATCAAACTCCTGAAATTGCCAGCAGCATCTCCCAAGGCAATCTCCGGAGTTTTTTATTTCAGGTCTGTTGAACAGGAACCGGCAGGGGTAAAGGTATTGCATGACCGGGTACATCCTGATGCAATTCCAATGCCGTTTTCCCGTCAGACAAAGACTCTAACCAGCGGGTGTAATCAATGAAATCAACGGAACATCGCAGGTGTATCGTGGTATTGGGGGGCATTCTCACCGCATTCATCATATCCTCCGCCGGTGCCCAGGAATCGTGGACATGGCGAAATCCGTTACCGACCAACGGCGATCTTCATTCCATCGTGTCGAACGGTGCCATCATGGTTGGCGTCGGTACCGGGGGTTCCATTGTTTCTTCCGTCAATGGCAGCGACTGGACCCGAAGGAGGTCTCCCTCGACGGCTGACCTTCGCTCGGTAACCTGGAATGGTACTCAATTCGTCGCCGTCGGGCTGGTCGGAACCATTATCACGTCGAATGACGGTATCGAGTGGACCAGGAGAACGTCGACCACCGTCAACGCATTGTACGGGGTTGCCTGGGGCGGGACCCTGTTCACCGCCATTGGGCAGGGCGGAATCATACTCACTTCAGCCGATGGGATCGCCTGGACCGCCCGGATTTCTCCGACGGAGCAGGCCCTTTTAGGGGTTTGCTGGAGCGGTTCGAACTTCGTTGCGGTCGGCGAGGCAGGAACGATTGTCACCTCTGCAGACGGCATCGCCTGGACGCCTCAAACGGCAATCGGCTCTTCGAACCTGTTTTGCGTTATCTGGAACTCGTCGCAGTTCGTTGCGGTTGGCGGCAACGGCATCATTGCCACGTCCGCGAACGGGTCTTCCTGGACCGAGAGGAGCTCCGGTGTGACAACCGATCTGCTTGCTGTTGCCGGGAATGGTTCTCTCTATGTTGCATCAGGCAGAAACGGCGCGGTACTCTCCTCGCCTGATGCCGTTTCCTGGACATCGCACTCTTCCGGAGTGAGTGCGATCCTCTATGGGCTGACTTGGCACGGGTCGAATTATTACTCGGTCGGCGAGACGGGGACGATAATCAGCTCGTCAAATGGGGCCGCATGGACAAAACAGTCAACCGGTTCTACGTCGACGTTGGAGGGCGTCGCCTGGAACGGCACCCTCTTCGTTGCCGTCGGCGCAACAGGAACGGTGCTGAGTTCGCCGGATGGTATCGCGTGGACCGTCCGGGTATCGAGCGGCGGGATCTTTTTCAAAGGCATCGTCTGGGCCAATGGCCTTTTTGTTGCGGTCGGCAGCGGCGGCGCCATCATGACATCGCCCGACGGGGTGACCTGGACGGAACGCGTCTCCTCAACGACCCAGACGCTGTGCGGGGTAGTCTGGAGCGGCGCTCAGTTTGTCTCGGTCGGCTATTCCGGAACAGTTCTTACCTCACCCGATGGCGTGACCTGGACTATCCGGACGAATGCCATCACGCGGAATCTGAACGCCGTTGCCTATGGGAATTCGACCTATCTGGCCGTTGGCGGTTCCGGGACCGGCTCTGGCGGAGTGGCGTATACCTCATCCGATGGACAGGAGTGGACCCTGCGATCACCCGGCGTAACCCGGGAGTGGTATGGGGCGATCTGGAGCGGGACACAATTCGTTGCCGTGGGGTACGGGTATTCAATTGTAACCTCGCCCGACGGTCAAACATGGACGACACGGATTGCCGGTACCGGTGATTTTTACCTAGGTGACGTCGTATGGAACGGCACCAGGTTTGTAGCGGTGGGAACCAGCGGCGAAGTGCGGACTTCCAGTGATGGAGCAATCTGGTCTCCCCAGACCTCATCAACCTTGTCGGATCTTTTCGGGATTGTCTGGAGCGATTCCCAGTTTGTCGTTGTCGGGACCGATGGCGCAATAATGACCATGGTATCTTCCCTGCCCGCTGCGCCGGTACCGGTGCAGCCCATGGACAGCGCCATGAACATTGCCACAAATCCGATACTGCAATGGCGGAGGAGTTTTCTTGCCTCTTCCTATGCGGTACAGGTATCATTGGTACCCGATTTCACCCCGGTTTTTCAAGACCGGAGCAGCGTTACCGACACTTTTTTTCAGGTGTCGGGATGCGCCAACCAGACGACCTATTACTGGCGGGTGCGGATGACGACCACGGGTGGCATCAGCCAATGGTCAAAGGTCCGTCGTTTTTCGACCCTTCCGCTGCCGCCCGATACGGTGGCACTTGTCGCGCCATTACCCGGTGCCCTGGTGGAATCCGACAGCGTCCAGCTGGTCTGGCAGAGCGGGGCACCGGCGGTGACGGTATACCAGCTCGAGTTCGCCGCCGATTCATCCATGACCGATCCGGTCATCGACAGCGCGCTTACCGATACGTTCGCCGTGGTCCGCGGATTGTCTGATAATACCGTGTACTGGTGGCGCGTGCGCGGACGCAACGAGGGCGGATGGGGGAGCTTCTCCCCGGCGCGGAAATTCCAGGTCAGGTTCCTCACGGCGCTTTCCCGTACCGGTCATGAGCGGCACGCGGTCACGGGTTTTTTCCGCGGCAGCGTTCTTCAGTATCGTCTGACACAACGGTGCCGGGTGGCGTTTACCGTTTTCGATATGGGGGGACGGAGGGTCTATCGTTCTGAACGATGGGCGCTGCCCGGTAGACATGCCTTTTCCTGCACTAATCTGTCGCTTCCTTCCGGACTCTATCTCATGACGTTTTCCGCGGCAGGGTTCGAGACATCGGCGGCCTTTCCGCTGATCGGAAGGTGATTGCGTTTTTCTCCGAGGGCGGTTATGCCGGGTAGCGCCGTTGTATCCGTTTGATCCGCCGGTAAAATAAGCATACGATTCCGTTGATTGTCCTCCCCCGATGCTGGTATAATTAAAATGCACGTTCCCGCGAAATACTTCTCCCGCAAGAAGAGGTACGCATCCAATGGTTTCCAGCGGAAAAAGAATCCCTCTGGCTGATTTGCGTCAGGGAATGTTCGTCGGTGACGTATTCAATGAAAGAGATATTCTTCTCTATTCCGCCCGGACACTGATCACGAACAACCGCCAGATCGAGTCGCTGAAGAACCAGGGTGTCACTTCGGTATTCATCGTGACCGATGAACCTACCGCCGAGCATGAACCCGCCGGCGAGCATGAGGAGCACGAAACGGAATTGCCGGCGGCGGAGAGCGTTCTCGCGTATGCAAACTACCGGCAGCAATTACAGGCAGCCGGTGCGGTCTACCGTGAGGTGGTCGAGGCCGTACGAAACACCATGCATGCGGCAAAAATGGGGAAGCTGTTTCAGGCGCGCGGGGTCGCCCGGTCGGCCGAACAGCTCGTGGAGAGCGTGATACGCGATCCCGACCTCTATTTCGGGCTTATGCAGATAAAGACCGGCGGCGACCTGCTTTTCATGCACTCGGTGAATGTCGCGATCATGACCGCGGCGTTTGCCGGGGCGCTTAATTATTCGCGGGACAGAATACTCGACAGCGTGATCGGCAGCATGCTCCATGATATCGGAAAGGTCAGGCTGCCCGAAAATCTTCAGATGAAAAACAGCAGATGTACGCGCAGGGAGTTCGACTTTTTCAGGCAGCACCCGGCATTCGGTATCGAGATCGTCAACAGCGGCGGCAGCACCCTGTCAGAATTGACAAAAAAGATTATCGGCCAGCACCATGAACGATGGAACGGTGGTGGGTATCCTGAAGGCTTTAGTGGCGACGCCATTCATGAAGCGGCAATGATGTGCGCTCTTGCCGATGAATACGATCTGCTGACCACCGGGACACCCTACCATGATTCGTGCATTCCTCAGGAGGCGTTGGCGACCATTTTTCAGCGCGCAGACGATGACTACCCTCGTTCTCTCGTGGAGCAGTTCGCCCGTCTGCTCGGTATTTATCCCGTGGGATCGTTCGTTGGTCTGAAGTCGGGAGAAAAAGGACTTGTCATCCGCATCAATCGCACATCGCTTCTTACGCCCGTAATGGTCGTGCTGATCGACCGGAAGGGCGGAAAGCTGGAGAGACCGTTCGTCAGGGATTTATCAAAAGGCTCGGCTCATCCTGCCGACCACCTACACTATACCATCGACGGCTCTTTGGATCCGGCTGGATACGATATTTTCCCCTCCAGATGTTTCAAGGCGGTGGCGGAATAAACACGGCTCGTGTATTGCGCGATTGCCGTTTCCTTTGTATTTTTAAAACCATAGTACCGACCTATCCCGGCGGGAGACAAGGCAGCGACAGCACCATGGCCCGATCATTACGGTATCCGCATGAAAAAATAGAAGGTCTGCTGATTGGCACCTTTATTGGCGATGCCATTGGCTCACCTTTTGACGGTATTCCGCCCAACGACATACCCCCGCTCGACACCGATTACATTGCCAGGAATCCCCCTGTTACGTATACCGACGATACGCAGATGAGTATTTCCGTTTTCGAGGAAATGGTTGAAAGCGGGCGGATCGACCAATCGTCACTGCTGCAGAGATTTGTCAAGCGGTTCACCCCCTGGCGCGGGTATAGCGGCGGGATGCTCGATGTCATCGAAAAATGGCGCGACGGACGGGACATTGAAACCGCAGCGCAATCGCTTTATGGCGGCGGCGGCAGTTTTGGGGACGGCGCGGCGACGCGCGCCT
>JAFGOU010000059.1 GCA_016926315.1 Chitinispirillaceae bacterium | reverse complement strand
GTGGACTGGTACAGCGACCGCATGCTTGGCAATTTCTTTATGCTCGCCTGCCCCTATCTCTATGATTTCGAAACCGCGACACTGTTCGCGCTCCTGAAAAACGTGCATAGTCCGCACGCAATCGGCGCCATACACACCACTGCGCAGGTGGTTATCGACGTTTTCCGTGTCCGGCAGAGGTTCTACCTCCAGCCGCAGAAAGTCTATAAACGCCATTCGGATACCATGTATACCCTTCATCACTGGCAGGACAACGGAGATTTCGCACCGGTACAGAACAGTGCCACCATATCCGAAGTGCTGGGCTCGGTCCCTCATCCAT
Organism: Chitinispirillaceae bacterium; assembly: GCA_016926315.1. The sequence goes on along the minus strand of JAFGOU010000059.1, from coordinate 2,982 downwards.
GGCTCGATTTCGGAGTTCACCATCTTGACATCTGGTCCCGTACCTTTACACAGGCGCAGGAGCTGGTCGAAAAGGGCAGCTCCGGAAAAATCCGGACCCGCACGCACCGCCGCATCTATGACCGCCTTCTCCGGATGGCAGTGACCCGTGACCCACAGCTCATCGCGCTTGCGGAAAACTATGTAACCCTTGCCGACCTTGTCGAAATCGGGAAACGGATGATCGGCACCGGTCTCATCGGCGGGAAATCCGCGGGCATGCTCCTTGCACGGGCGATCCTCAACAAGGAAGACCCGCACTGGCGGGAACGCATGGGAACGCACGACTCCTTTTACATCGGCAGCGATGTTTTCTACACCTACCTCATCCGGAACGGCTGCTGGTGGGTCCGGCGCAGGCTGAAAAACCCGGAATCGCTTTTCGATACGGCACAGGAAGCACGCCAGCGCCTGCTCTCCGGCAGTTTCCCGGACGATATTCTCGCGCAGTTCACCGCCATGCTCAATTATTTCGGCCAGTCGCCCATCATTGTCCGTTCGTCGAGCCTTCTCGAAGACGCGTTCGGCAATGCGTTTTCGGGAAAATACGAAAGTGTTTTCTGCGCCAACCAGGGCACCCCGCAGGAACGGCTCGACAACTTCATCGGCGCGATACGGACGGTGTACGCGAGCACCATGAACCACGACGCCCTCTCCTATCGGTCGCACTGGGGCCTTCTCGATAAGGACGAGCAGATGGCGCTTCTGGTGCAGCGCGTGTCCGGAACATCGTATAACGGCCTTTTCTTCCCCATGGTTGCGGGTGTCGGGTTTTCTTTCAATCCCTATGTCTGGTCGCCTGAAATAGAGGCGCGAGCCGGCGTCCTGCGGCTGGTATTCGGCCTTGGGACCAGGGCGGTTGACCGAAGTGACAACGATTACACCCGTCTGGTGTCGCTCAACGCACCCGACCGCCAGCCCGGTATCGCAGCGGAAGACCCCTGGCGGTATACCCAGCGCATGGTCGATGTGCTTGACCTGAGAAAAAATCGCCTTCTGCCGCTTCCCTTCCGCGACGTGGCCGAACATTCCGGCAATGATCTGCCGCTCGACATCGTCGCCTCACGCGACGAAGAGATGGAGCGCCGCGCCGCCGAACACCGCGTTCACGACCTCTTCCCCTGGGTGCTGTCGTTCGAAAACCTGCTGAACAAAAGCTCCTTTGTCGCCGACATGCGTTCAATGCTCGCCACCCTCGAGGCCGCCTATCGCCACCCGGTGGACATCGAGTTCACCGCGAATGTTTTTGAGGAAAACCGATACCGCATCAACCTGGTCCAGTGCCGGCCGTTCCAGGTCAGGAAATCGGTCTCGATCCCGCGCGACCTCAGCGGCATAGGAAGCGACCGTACCCTGCTTAAAACCGCGGGACCGGTTATCGGAAGCAGCTTCTCCTCGGGACTCGACCGCATCATTTACATCGTACCGTCGGCGTACAGCTCGCTTCCGCAGCAGCAGCAGTATGCCATTGCGCGTCTCATCGGAAAAATCGCGCGCCCTCCGGCACCGGCGGTAACCGGACGCGTCATGCTGATCGGTCCGGGACGCTGGGGGACCTCCACCCCCTCTCTGGGCGTTCCGGTCTCCTTCTCTGAAATAAAGGAGGTCAGCGTGCTCGCGGAGCTTGCGCTCATGCACGAGGGCCTCATTCCCGACATCTCGCTCGGCACCCATTTTTTCAACGATCTGGTCGAAATGGACATGCTCTATCTGGCCGTCTATCCCAAACGCGATGCGACCGTTTTTAAACAGGACTATTTCGAACGTGCGGCCAACCAGCTTGTTGCACTGCTTCCCGAAGCCAAGGCATGGGAAGCGGTGGTGAAGGTTATCGACGCGGCGGAGTTGGGACTCTTCCTGCACGCTGATCCGCTCCTCCAGCAGGCAATCTGTTTTTTACCGGAAATGCCGGGCAAGACAAGGAAGGCGACCGCATGAAAAAGCAAGGACTGTACGATCCCTGGTATGAACACGACGCCTGCGGCGTCGGTTTTGTCGTCAATACCAATGGCCAGCGGTCGCACCAGATCGTGAGCGACGGGTTGACCATCCTCAAAAATCTCGTCCATCGCGGCGCCGTGGGTGGCGACGCGAAAACCGGCGACGGCGCCGGCATGCTCATGCAGCTGCCGCACCTCTTCTTCATAAAAGAAAGCGAACGTCTCCGCTTCCCTTTGCCGGATGAGGGCGCCTATGGCGTCGGCATGCTGTTTATGCCCCTCGACATCCATAAACGTAAGATCGCGGCCGGCATCATCGAGTCGGCCGTCCGTGACCAAGGCGGCGGGGTACTCGGCTGGCGCGACGTGCCCGTGCAGCCGGAATGCCTCGGCGACCTGGCAAGAGCGTCGTTGCCCGCTATCGCGCAGCTTTTCGTGGCGTTCGACGAATTGACAGGAGAGTATCTCGAACGAAAGCTCTATCTCACGAGGAAGACGATCGAACAAGCGGCGAAAACGCATGGATTTGACAATGACGGCCTGTATTTCTCGTCGTTTTCATCAACGACCATCGTGTACAAGGGTCTGTTCGCGGCCCCGCAGTTCGAACACTTCTACCCCGACCTCGTGGACAAGGAGTTTCAGAGCGCGCTTGCGCTGGTGCACCAGCGTTACAGCACCAATACAATGCCCTCCTGGCCGCTCGCCCAGCCATTCCGCTACCTGGCGCATAACGGCGAGATCAACACCCTGCGCGGGAACATCAACAAAATGAGGGCACGGGAGAAAACCATGTCATCGCCGCTCTTCGGCGACGATATCGCCAAACTCCAGCCGATCGTCGACACGTTACAGAGCGATTCGGGCATGTTCGACAACGTGTTCGAACTCCTGCACCAGGGCGGACGCTCCATAGAGCACGCAATGATGATGATGGTCCCGGAGGCGTTCGGCGCCCGTTACCATATCAGCGAAGACAAACGGGCGTTTTACGAATACCACGC
>JAFGOU010000058.1 GCA_016926315.1 Chitinispirillaceae bacterium | reverse complement strand
TCATGGGTGCCGGGAGTTCGGCTTCGACATTCGGGAAAACGGGGTTCACCGGCTGCACCGTCGTTGCCGATCCCGTCCGGGAAACCGGTCTGGTTTTTCTGACCAATCACCCCTGGCCCTGCCGGAGGAAGGATAAGGAAGAAATCAACCGGGTGCGGCGTGAACTGTCCGGGATGGTGTTCAGTCGGTAGCATCTCCCGGAAAATCGCCCTGCGAGAGAGCGGTCACGGTGCCGTCGATAATCGATTCCACGTAGCGCGCGATGGCCAGGGACGATGTCAGTCCTGGGGATTCAATCCCGATGAGATTGATGAGACCCGGAAGACCCCTGCTCGCTTCGTCGCGGATAATGAAATCCGGGAAGGAACCGTTGTCGCGTACCAGCTTCGGCCGTATGCCCGACATGTCCGGCGTCAGATCGCTTTCGTCGAGAAAGGGCAGCAGGGTTTTCGCGTCGGCGTAAAAATCAAGGCAGTGGGAAGGGTCGACGTCGTAATCGATCGTGTCGACAAAAAAAGCGTTGGGGCCGAGCCTGAGCGTTCCTTCCAGCCCGAGGACGGCGTGGACTCCGAGGCTGATGGGCGTGGGGGCCGGATACACCAGGTGGTGAAGGCGGTTCTTATGCCGGCTCGAAACGCTGAAATATTCTCCCTTGCAGTAACGGATTTGGTATCCTGCGGCGTCGACATCGATGCCGGCCATGGCCGCGATCCCGTCGGCCGACAGACCGGCGGCGTTGATCACCCGTTGTGTCGCAAGCGTCATAAGGGAACCGTCGGCATCGATAACCGACACAACGTATCCGCCGGCCGATTTCATGATCCCCGAAAGTTCACAATGATACGCGATGGTGGCGCCGGCCTCAAGGCTCTGCTGCTCCAGCCGTTTCATGAACGCGTGCGTGTCGAAAATGCCGGTCGTCGGACTCCAGAGCCCCAGGGTGCCGCTGATGGCCGGTTCCAGCGATTGAATACGGTCGGGAGCGCACAGCTCAAGACCGGACACGCCGTTCGCCATTCCCTGGTCAAACAGGCGCCGGATTTTATTTTCTTCGTCGTGGTTCCGCGCCACGACCAGTTTCCCGCATTTCCTGTGCTGAACGCCGTTCGCGGCGCAAAAATCATAAAGCAGACGGTTTCCTTCCACGCAGAGCCGTGCCTTCAGCGACTGCGGCGGATAGTAAAATCCGGCATGGATGACTTCGCTGTTGCGCGACGAGGTCTCCCTGCCGAATGCATCGTGACGTTCCACGACCACGACCTCCAGTCCGCGGCATGAAAGAGCGCGCGCAATGGCAAGGCCTACGACCCCGGCTCCGATAATGACGGTTTCAACGTTGTCCATCCGCATGCGTGCCGGGCGGGATCAGAGGGTAACGGTATCGTCGTATTCTCTACCGTAAATTTCGGTTAGCCGCCTGACGGTGATAAAATACTTCGGGGAAAGGTACTCCGGGCTCATTCGCCAGCTCCAGTTGCCGCTTTCCCTTCCCGGCGTGTTCATCCGGTTGCCCGGGCCGAGCCCGAGAGCGTCCTGTACCGGGATCATGCAGAGTCGTGAAGGAGACAAATAGGCAAGCCGCAGGAAACGATCGATAAAATCTTCGTCGGTGCAGCCGGTATAGTCGGCGACCTCCCGGCGCGTTTTTTTATCAAGCGTTGCAAACCATGCCGCCGACGAGTCGTTATCATGGGTCCCGGTATACATGATACTGTCCGGATTTACGTTGCAGGGCAGGTAGGGGTTCTCCGGATCGCCGGTAAAAGCGAACTGCAGCACCTTCATGCCCGGAATGCCGACCCTCTGCCGCAGTTCCTCCACCCCGTGGGTGATCTCGCCGAGGTCTTCGGCAATGAGCGGCACCGCCCCGAGCGCGTTTTTGACGGTAGAGAAGAAATCCTCGCCCGGTCCCGGCTCCCATGTTCCCTTCACCGCTGTCGCACTTCCGGCCGGCACCGCCCAGTAGGATTCAAACCCACGGAAGTGGTCGAGCCGCAGATAGTCGACAAGGGCAAGCATTTTACGGATGCGCTTGATCCACCACGCGTAACCGTCCTGCCGCATATGATTCCACTGATAGAGCGGATTGCCCCAGAGCTGGCCGGTTTCAGAAAAGTAGTCCGGCGGTACGCCCGCCACGCGCAACGGATTTCCTTTCTCGTCCAGTTCATACAGTTCAGGCGACGCCCAGGTATCGGAACTGTCGAACGCCACGTAAATGGGAACGTCGCCGATAATGCGCACCTTCTTTTCGTTCGCGTATGCCCGCAGTTCGCTCCACTGGAGGTGAAACATGTACTGCAGAAAATGGTGATAGCGGATGTCTCGGCGCTGGGCAGCCGCAAGCTCTTCGAGGGCGGCGGGAAAACGCAGCTTGAGCGGAGCGTCCCACTCCACCCACGACCGTCCGCCGTGTTTTTGCTTGATCACCATGAACAGCGCGAAATCATCGAGCCAGTAGCGCTCATTTTCACAGAACTGGCTGAATTCCCTGGAGTCGTTGAAACGCGCATACGCTTTCCGAAACAGTTTTTCTTTTTCGACGATCACCGGGCCGTAATCGATCCGGTCGGACCGCAGGTGCGGGAAATCGACCAGCTCCTCCGTGGTCAGCAGATCGCGCTGGAACAGTTTTTCGGGCGAGATAAGCAGGGCGTTGCCTGCAAAGGAACAGAGGCTCTGGTAGGGAGAGTCGCCGAAACCGGTCGGCCCGAGCGGGCAGACCTGCCAGAAGCTTTGCCTGCTTTCAGCAAGCAGGTCGATCCATTGATGCGCGGTTTCTCCCAGATCGCCGATGCCGAAGCGGGAGGGAAGGGAGATGGGGTGAAGGAAAATGCCTGCTGCCCGTTTCATAGTCGTCCTTGTTGCTTTTAAGCGATTGCTCGTTTTATATCAGAATACTACATTATCGCATTTCTTTTGTCGAGCGGATGGCGCCGGCTTAGAAAGTCCTGTATCATACCGATGGCGTCGTCCGGTCCGAACCCCCCGGATTTTACCACCAGCGGACCAAGGAACGCGCGGGTGTCGTGGATGCACACCGTAAGTCCGGGACAAATCTGAGCGCGGGGCAAGAGGGTCCGTATGCCCAATACTTTGCATACGGCAAATGACGTGTCGCCGCCCATGACCACGACATTGACGTCGGGCACTTGTTCCAGTATCGCCGCGGCGGTACGGCCCAGCGCCCATGCGCCTGCGCCCGGAGCAACGCCCGGCAGGGGAGTAAAGGGCGTCGAGAGCAATGCCTTTCCCTCGGCGTTCAGACGAAAGACGGTTTTTTCCACCAGGTCGCGGTCCGCGTCCGCGCCGGCATCCATTGCCGCGGCAGGGGAAAGAAATGCGCTCCCGATACCGCGGCGGCGAGCGGTCTCCACCTGCCGCTCCGATACGGCGTTCAAGCTTCCGTTTATCACGAAGAGCCGGTCCTGAGAGGGAACGGCAACGGCGATATCCCGTTTGATCAGCAACGCCTTCGCGACCATTTCCGCAAACCCGGCAGCTCCGGCCAGAGCAACCTCTTCGGCGCCAAGGGAACATCTGGCGGCGATGCCGGCAAGATCGTCGTCGGTTTCGGCGTCGAACACGAATATGCCGGAGCGGCGTTCGGAAGCCGCGTCAAAAGATTCGAGCGCCTGCCGGTCGATGCAATGGACGGGATACGAGGTCTGTCGTGCGAGAATCGACGGAATATGGCTTTCGGTTGCCGGTTCGCAGGGGTCCTGCGCAAAGGCGGTTTCATGCAGGAGCGTGCCGCCGACGTACTGCCGGCCGTTGCGGGTGGTCCTGTTGCCGCGCGGTAAAGCCGGAACCAGCATGAGCCGGTTCATGCCGGATGCCTGCATGAGCGCCTCGAGTTCGGCGCCGACGTTGCCGCGGAAGGTCGAATCGATCTTTTTATAGAACCGGCAGATTCCGCGTTTTTTTGCTTCAATCACCGCGGCGGTCACGCGCTTGTAAGCCGTTTCAGGCGTGCAGTGCCGCGACTCGGTGTCAAGAGCGAGCACGCCTTCGTACCGGTTGAGGTCTGAAAGATTTCCCGTAAGCGCCACCGCGGCAGGCAGTCCCTGCAGCACAAACTGGACCGCGGTGTCGGTCGCCCCGGTCAGATCGTCGGCCAGTATGAGGAGGTGGGCCGTCATTCTATCGCAATCTACAGCTCCCTGAGCTCGTTCATTTCATTGAAAATGGTTTCCGGCCCGCGGACTATTTCCACCCTGTCACGAATCTCGTCGAGCACCGCGCCGGAAACCTGTATCGTGCCCAGATGCAGCGTATCCCTGATTCTGACCACCCGTTCTTTTCCAGCCTCGATCCTGCCGCAGGCCCTGAGAGCCAGGCTGACCGCCTCGGCTGCGGTTGCCGCGATAAACGGGACCTTGATCCGTTCGAGGAAGAGGCTGGCCCGTACGTTGACCCGCATCGGCTCGAAATCGATCCGGTCAAAAAGTCGACGGGTGATGATATCGGCAAGGCCTATGCCCAGAGCATTGCCATGCGATTCCGGGGTGAGATCGGTCACCACGATGTTTTTGATTCGCGGTGAGCGGGGCTCCTCCTGGCCCCTGATCCGCATGCGGCCGATGATGTTCGGATCCATGCCGGTGCCGCTGATATTCTTGCCGAGCCAATCGACGATCAACACGTCGATCTCTTCCACGGGAAGAGACGGCATGTTGCTTCGGGCCAGGTCGAGCAGATCAGGTTCCCGTTTCATGATATTCCCCCCCGGGATGACCTCGACAACAGCGATTTCATCGTATGCGTTTTCCACAACAGCGATTCCCGCGAGTATCTTGCCTGTCGCGGCCACGGTTTCAAACGATGACGGGACATGGTCCCGCAGGCCCGATACCCCATAGGAGTGCAGTTCCAGCGCCGCCGCATGCTTGCCAAGTCCGATCACTCCCATTTTCACGAGCCCGCTTTCGAAGGAGCCATGAAAATCGGTATGCGGTTTGATACGGTTGATGAGCACCACGCCGTCTGATTCGAAAGCCGCCCGGTCCATGAAAACCCGGTTGCCGAGCCTGCTGGCGCCGATCTCCGCCACCTCCATGCTTGAAACCACGGGAGCGCCGATTTGTTCCTGCGTGATACCATAACCCGCAAGAATGGCCGATTGCCCTTCCGGTGTGGCGTTGCCATGGCTTCCCATGGCCGGAACGATGATCGGCTGCGCACCCTTGCTCCTGATCGCTTCCGCGGCTGCCTTTACCATCACGTCGATATCCGTGATGCCGCGGCTGCCGACGGCAATGGCGATCCGGCCGCCGCCATGCGCTACGGGCATGCAGGAGTGCAGTCCCTGCCTTATGCCGGCTTCGATGCGGTCGTTTCGTTCCGCCGGGAATCGCTGCTTAACGGTTGATAAGAGTATGCCGGCCATGAGTTTTTCCCGTTGGTTCGCCGCCATAGCGGGGCTATAACCGGTTCCTGAAATGGACCTTCTTAACGTTCCCGAAGGTCTCGAGCTGGGGTGCCGCCTCGTCGGCCTTCCCCACCGCAATGATGACGAGCCGGTCGGGCGAAAGATAGCGGCAAACGGCGTTGTTGACCTGTGCGCTATCGATGGAGGAGATCAGCTCGTCGAAAGTTTCGATGTAGGAGTTCGGCCGGCCGTAAAAACGGAGCCACAGGAGCTTGTCGACCACGTTGCCGATGCCTTCAAGCTGGAACGCCATGTTGCCGATGGCAAACTGTTTCGCTTTTTCCAGCTCGTCGGCCGTGACCCCCTCGGCGCAGAATTTCCGGTACTCCTCGATAATGCTTTTCATTACCCCGGCGAGCTGGCGGTTCTGCGTTGAGGTGGTGATGAGAAACGCACCGAAGTCGGTTTCGGAAAGAAGCTGCGACGAGACGCCGTACGTCTTGCCGTCGGCCGTGCGGATGCGGTTCATGAGCCGCGATGAGAACGTTCCGCCGCCGAAGATGTGGTTGGCCAGGAGCAGCGCGTTCTTGTCGGCGCACCGCTCTCCCGGAGCGGCATGACCGAGCGCGACGGTCGTCTGCGTGAGGTCGGGTTTGTGGACCAGGCGGACAACGGTATTCTGCGGAAGCGAAAGCGAGGGGGCGATGACCGCGTTCCTGGCGCGGGGCCGTCCCTTCCACAATGAAAGCTGTTCGGTGACGATGCCGACCAGCATGCTTTTTTCCCAGTCGCCGGCAAGGACCGCGATACATCCCGCAGGCAGGATGTATTCATGGTTAAATCGTTTAACGTCACTGATTGAAATATTCCGGAGCGATCGCATGGTCTGGAATCTTCCCGCCGGATGGCCGGGGCCGGCGAGTTCGGCGTAGAAATGGCGTGTCGAAAGGAAATGGGTGTCGGCGGTCTCCGCCTGAAGGCCGGTGATCATTTCCTGCCGCAGCCGCTTGAACTCTTCATCCGAAAACCGCGGCGCCCTGAGCATTTCCATGAATAGGGGCAGCAGTTCCGTCAGCGCGGAGGCAAGCAGGCGGATGCCGATAACGCTGTGCTCCTCTCCGATATCGGTGAAGAACGTGGCACCCGCATGTTCCAGCTTTTCCGCAATTTCCTCCGATGAAAAGCTTTGCGTGCCTTTGGACAGCAGACCGATCGTGAGTTCGCAGAGACCCTCGCGGCCGGCGGGATCGGAAAAACGGCCGAACGGCAGCTGCAGCGCGACCACGAAACCGTGCTGTTCGCGGTCGGGGATGCAGACGACCTTGAGCCCGCTCTCCAGGTCAAACTCCTCCATGGAAGGGAAACGGTAGTGGAATTTCATCGATTACCCTTCAGGGAAGCGCGCCGTAACCGTTTTCCGGAGCGCATGAGCCGCCGGAGGATCCCCCCGGCATAGAGCAGCGGGTTTGACCGGCGAGGCGTCAGGAACAAAACGTGTTTTTTCGCGTCGTCCCACCAGCGCCGCGCCACCTCGACGAGCTGGTCGCGGTCGAGATTTTTCAGCGCTTCAAGCCGTTCGACCCATAGGTGGTAATTTCCTTCAATGGTTTCGCTGTAGCCGATCCGCTGGGAGATGTTTTCGGCTGAATACAGCTCGAATGTCCTGTTAGTCAACGTTGTGTTCCTGACCTTGTCCATCTCCTCGCGCGTGATCCCCGTGCTTCTGATCCGTGCGATTTGGCCGGCGATCGCCTTTTCGACGCTGTTCGCGCGGACATCCGGGGTATAGGCCGCGAAAAAAATCGACATGCCCGACGCGCGCAGGAGATGGTTCATGCCGCCCGTCATTACCGCGATCGACCGCTCCCGCACCACCTCCCGGTGAAGGCGGCTGGTTTCACCGCCGGCCGCTACGAGCTGGAGAATTTCAAGGGGGAGCGCGTCACGGTGAGAAGACGGCGGTGCGGGATACCCGACCACCACCACCGGCACGTCGAATTCCACCTTGCGCTGCATCCGGCGCGCCACACCGTTTGAAACCGCGGGTATTTCAGGGCGCGGTAGCGGTGCGGCACTGCGCCCCTTGTGCCCGAAATGGCGTTCGACCGTTTCAAAAGCCTCCGGAACCTCACAATCCCCGACGATTACGGCAACGGCGTTGTCGGGCGAATAATAGCGCCGGTAATGCACGGCGCATTGGTCCCTGGAAAAGGACGAGACGTCTTCAAGCTTGCCCAGAGGGCTCAATGCATAGGGATGGTCGCCGTAAAATTCATGGCGGAACTCAAGGAACGCCTTGGCCACGGGGTTGTTCATGTACGTGTGATACTCTTCGATGATCACCTTGCGTTCGGTTTCAAGAAGTTGCGGGTCGAGCGTCAGGGCGTCC
>JAFGOU010000057.1 GCA_016926315.1 Chitinispirillaceae bacterium | reverse complement strand
GCGTTGATCGCTATCATATACGCAACCAGGGTGAGAGCGCCGAGCACTATCAGCAACATGATGTCAACATTCATAATCGCATCCTTTCGTCTGGAATGAGTACACGCACACGGCCGGTCAGCGACGGCCCGCCGCTAAAAAGGCAATTCCTCCTCGGCAACCTGACCCTGGTCCGCCGGTACCGGTTCCGTCGCTGCTCCCGCGCCGGGAGATGGTTGCTCCTGCCTGTTTGTCATGTCCGCGCTCCCGCCGCCCGTCGCTCCCCCTCCCGGACCGAGGAACTGGATGGCGTTGGCCACAATTTCGGTTTTGTATTTTTTATTGCCGTCACGATCGTCCCACGAACGCGTGGCAATGCGGCCTTCGATATATACCGGACGCCCCTTTTTCAGATACTGGTTGGCAAGTTCCGCCAGTTTTCCCCACGCCACGATATTGTGCCATTCGGTGCGCTCCTGGCGCTGGCCGTTTTTATCATTCCACCGCTCAGAAGTCGCAAGGGTAAAACTTGCCGCCGGTTGACCGCCGGGGGTATACCGCAATTCAGGGTCCCGCCCCAGATGACCTATCAGTATCACCTTGTTGACACCAAGCATGTATCCTCCTTGTCCTGTTTTGTTCCAAAAACAAATGACTCCGGGAATATAAAACATGTTCCCCATCCGGTGGTGGAAGGATGTGAAAATGTTTTTTTCGCCACGGTACGGTGACCCGGGCGAAGCGGTTATCAGCTCCCGGTAACCGCATAATGGAAAAATGCATAGGCAATTCCGGCACAAAGCGACAGAAGGAGAAGCGGAATGACCGGGATTTTCCGCTGTTTTTTGCCGGCGGTTTTCCCCGGGACGAGATCTTTCCATAACTCGAGTTTGAGCGTATCGTTGCTGCAACGCGCCTCGGCATGCATCTCCTCCTTGAGGTACACCAAAATCTGAGCCTTTTTACCTGAAAGCACGATCGAGGTTGTACTGTTTTTCACGTCGATCGAACGCACCTGCGGGGCAAAGGCCATGGCGATCGAATCCTTCACCGTAAGATGGCTGTCGAAGAACTCAATAACAATCCGCTTATTATCCTGCTCATTGTAGGAAAAAAAACGCTGCGGACAACGGTCAAACAAAAAGAACATCGTATAGTAAACCTTTTTTTCATCTATGTGAGGAGCTTCTGATGCGGTCACCGACAGCAGGGTTGCCTTTTCCGCCAGTGAAAATGAAAAAAAAGCCGCAACAAGCGCAATTCCCCTGCCAAGCGCCGTTCGCATCTTTTTCCCGGATATAAAAAAACACGGGACCGCCGGGGCCATAGTTTTTCCATGAAAGGTAATGGTGTATCGTGTCTGTCCGAAAACCCCTGTTTTACAGTTCGTCATTCCGGACTCGATCCGGAATCCATGATGTTACGCAAGATGAGGTGACAGGATATCGGCACCTGCCCCGTACCTGATTCTCGGTCCGCCGGTTTGACGCCTTAAAAAGACTTTTCGGACAGACACTGAATATAGTATAATACTGCTTCCGCCTTCTCTTATCAAGGCACTATCGTATATTATACCATACGCTACAGGAAATATCGATCCGATGCACTACGCAAAAGAATTGTCAATAGCACTGGAAACAGCGGAAAAAAGCGGCCTTTTTCTGCGCCAGGCGCAGAGTACCCTGCCAGCGGTGGAGACGAAAGCCGATCGTTCGCCCGTCACCGAAATCGACCGCACCAGCGAATCCATTATCAGAGACAGCCTGCTTTCCACGTTTAAAAATGACGGCTTTCTCGGCGAAGAGACCGGCGAACTGACCGGAACGAGCGGCAGGCGATGGATCGTTGATCCGCTCGACGGCACCCGTCCGTACCTGAGGGCCATTCCTACCTGGAGCGTTCTGATCGCGCTGGAGGAAGAGGGCAAACCGGTTACCGGCGTCATTTTTCTGCCCGAACTTAACATCACCTGCTGGGCAACCAGCGGGGGGGGCGCTTTTCTGAACAACAAGGCGATCCATGTCTCTTCGCAACGGTCACTGGGAATGGCCCTCGGTTCCGCCCTCGGTTTCGTGGAAAAAGCGGATGATCCAGCCGGAAAACAGCTCCTCGGGCTGATGCGGTCGTGGGACTATTCTTACGGATTCATGGACGCCTATTCGTACGTCTGCGTCGCGAGCGGCGGACTTGATATCACCGTCAACCTGCTCGACAAACCCTGGGACTGCGCAAGCGCAGCCTGTATTGTACGCGAGGCCGGAGGGGTTTTTTCGGATATCAACGGCCGCGAAACGGTCCATGGCGGTTCTATCATTTTGTCTAACAGCATACTCAACGGGAAAGCTCGGCGCTTCTTTGAAAAAGAATCTCCCTGACCGCCATGCAGAATTCCATGACTATCCGGCCGCGGAAAACATATTTTTAACCGTTGTTTTTTCCGGTTCATACCTGTAGATGGAGGATTTTCTGGCTACCACAACCACCCGCCGTAATGAACGGGCCGGTCTGCTTCGCTTCGGCAGAGAAATGACATCCGCGCTTATCATGGCGCTCATATTCATCGTCTATGTGATCCAGGCGTTTAAAATTCCGACCGGCTCAATGGAAAAAAGCCTCCTGATCGGCGATTTTTTGCTTGGCCTCAAATTTCTCTACGGCTCTCCCGTCGTCCCTTTCTCGTATAAAAAATTTCCGTCACTCACCCAGCCAAAACCGGGCGACGTCGTTATTTTCGAGTATCCGGGAAACGATTTTGAGATCGGCAACCGCGATTTTGCCAACAAGGATTTCATCAAGCGCTGTGTGGCCGGACCGGGACAGACCATCGAAACCCGCGGAACGAAACTGTACGTTGACGGGAAAGAGTTCGTGCTCCCTCCCCGCGGACAGTATATCGCAGGAGGCATGCTTAATGCGCCCGGCGTTTCGAATTTCGCCCCGCTGCTGATCCCGAAGAAAGGGGACGTGATCGCCATCGACAGCCTGCCGGTCCGGGAATTCCTTTTTGTCAGAAATCTCATTGCCCAGGAACATCCCGGCAACAGATTCGTCAAATTCACCACGAGTCTCCACCGCTTCTGGGCCAAACCGTCGAAGGGAAACCGGCAGATCGCCGAATCATTCCCCCGGGTGCGTATCGATTTTTCGCTCCTCGTCGACGGCGTCCATGCCGATACCACGACAATCCGGATTCAGAACCCGTTCAACCAGCCCTTTTCACTGCCGTTCAAGCAGCTTATCCGCCAGTATTCCTTCAACAGCATAACGACCTGGATCGAACTGCATACGTTCCTCGATTTCCTTTCGGGAAAAGTCGGCGAAGCGGTCGGCGACCGTCCGTTCACCATCCAGAGGGAGCTCTATGTAGAGGGAAAACGGATCACCTCCTATACCGTCCAGCGTAACAACTACTTCATGATGGGTGACAACCGCGACAATTCGGCGGATTCACGCTACTGGGGATACGTCAATCGAAACTTCATCAAAGCGAAAGCCTTTATTCTCTACTTTTCGCTCGACAGCGAGACACCGATGATCCTCCTGCCGCTCAAGATCCGCTGGAACCGTATCGGCAAACTCATCCGGTCGTGGGACGGCCGAAATCCGCCATCCTACTATAAATGATCGCGGCGGCGGGCGATGCCCGCCCGCCTTGCTGCAAGGACGCCGGTTGCGCCGGGGTATTCATTCAGGGTAATCATAACGAGGAGCAACCATGGCTGCTGACGAACCATCGGTACCGGCAGGGCAGGAACCTCCTGTGCAGGCTCTGGTGTTCCGGATGGAACCTGAATACTATATCGGCACCTACCTTCTGATTCTGCTCTTTTTCGGGCTCCTGGTGGTGGCGTATCTGCCGCTCCTCTTTTCGTATCTCGTCGACGGAACCGTATACCTGCCGCTGCAACGGGCGGCCATGTACCTGAGCGGCACCTATTTTCTCCTTCTGCTCACCGCCCGGTTCGGCCGGAACGAAATGAACCGCGTGCGGTTTGCGATTTCGGACCGTTCGCTTTCCAGCACCTCGATGTTCAGGACCACGGAAATCCCTTTTCCTGCCATTCTTCGCTGCTCCGTCCATACTTTTCCGCTTATCAAGGGATATGTCAGGATCTGCGCCGCGGACCGGCGCATCACCCTTCCCTCCACCATCCACCGGTTTACCGAAATGGTGGAGGAACTCATAAAACGTATGGCGGCAAGCGGAAGAGGCGACCTGCTCGATACGAAAACAGTCAACGATTTCCGCCGCATTGCCTGCATTGCCGCCTTCTCCCAGGCGCGTTCACGGGCCGCTTTTTTCCCGCTTGTTTACGGCACGCTCGTTTCCGCTCTCGTCAATGCCGGAGTCGCAGGGGTAATGTGGCGCGTCACGGATTTACCCCTGGCGGCCTGGATAGCGGCCGGCCTCTTCATTCCGCTTCTGATTTACGGCACCACTGATTTCCGGCTCAATCAAACCCTCGACCGCCAGCTCAAACGCGATCCCGCGGCGCTGCCCGAGCTCTCTCTGCGGGGAG
>JAFGOU010000056.1 GCA_016926315.1 Chitinispirillaceae bacterium | reverse complement strand
TATTCAGTAAACATTGTCGATTTATGTCTCTATGTCAAGTTTGGTCAGGTTTTCATTAAAAATTGTAATATTTAGAGGTGCCCATTATTATTTTCCGGACTGACGCCGCCATTACGACCATGATTTTTTTCGGGAGAGAAGCGAATCAGGGATTCAGTCTGTCAAACGGGAAAAAAAATAGGTAGAAGGAAGTACGCGGAGCAAGGATTTTTTTATCGGCAACGGCTTTCACCCGATAAAGAACATCGGCATTTTCATTTTACCGGACACGGGGAACAATCCTCATCAATGGACGGCTTCAATGGTGATTATACCCAACTCCTGCCGAAGACCATGCCCCCTGATTTTGCACGACGGGTACGGGCACAATTAGTATTTTCAGCAGATAAAATCATCACCTCGCTGGGGCCACGATTGAAAGGACGCGAATGAGCAATCTCACGGTTTGCGGTTTCATCCCGATCCTGCTTGCCGCATTCAACGCGGCTGCAGGAAATCCGGTGGATTTTGGAGTTGCAACCGGTGATCGCTCCGATGCCCTTATCCGCTTGCAGGATGCTGCTGATACCGCCCTTGATTTCGACACTGCGGCCGCACTCATCAAATCCAAGGCCAAAGCGGACTCCATTGCCGCAGCATCCGATTTCTCCCCGGATGCCGACCCCCTCCCCCTGGAATACGAACTCGTCGTCACTGCAGCCAGGTTCCCGCAGTTGAAAAAGGAGGTGCCGAACCGTGTCATACAGGTGGCTCGCGAGGACGTCGCGTTTCAGAATCCTCAAACCGGTGCGGATCTCATCGCCGGTTCGGGCGGGGTGTTTGTCCAGAAAAGCCAGCTCGGCGGAGGAAGCCCGATGCTCAACGGATTTTCGGCCAACCGCGTGCTGCTTATGATTGACGGCGTGCGAATGAATAACGCCATCTACCGAAGCGGAAACCTGCAGAACGTGATCTCCATCGACCCGAACACGGTCGATAAAGTCGACATCATCTTCGGCCCCGGTTCCATCGTGTACGGCAGCGACGCGATCGGCGGTGTCATGGCCTTTTCCACGCTCAGGCCGAAACTTTCAAGCGGTGATACAACCCGTTTAAGCGGTGCCGTGCTGGGACGGATCGCCACTGCTGACCGCGAAAAAACCGGCCATGCGGATATTTCCATCGGCGCCAGGACATTCGCCTCGGTAACGTCACTCACCCTGACCGATTTCGACGATCTGCGCATGGGCAGCCATCGTCACGACGAATACCAGCGTCTGGAATATGTCACTCGGAAGAACGGCATTGACTCGGCCGTGGCGAATGAGGATCCGGACGTGCAGGCCGGAAGCGGGTATGGCCAGATCAATCTCATGCAGAAGCTTCGCTTTCAATCGACAGCGGACCTTTCCCTGGAAAACGGGTTCCACTACTCCGCCACCTCAGATATTCCGCGGTACGACCGTCTGATCCAGTACCGGCGAGGAACGCTGCGCTACGGCGACTGGTACTACGGCCCCCAGAAATGGCTCATGAATGCGCTCTCCCTTTTCTGGACACGCCGGTGCAGCCTGTTCGACGAGATGAAATGGATCGCCGCGTATCAGGATTATGAGGAGAGCCGTTATTCCCGGGCCTTCCGAGACTCGATCCGGCTCGAACAGGCGGAACGGGTTACGATCGGTTCCCTGAGCGGCGATTTTTTCAAGACCTTTACCAAAAACAGCTCGCTCTATTATGGCGTCGAAGCGGTGTACAACGACGTGACTTCAACCGGCGCCAATCGCCACGTCGTAACGAACGAGACTGAAAAGGCGGCGAGCCGGTACCCGAACAGCGACTACCTGACCGCTGCCGGATACGCCACCTTCAAACAACGGCTCTCCGCCATCTGGCTCGCCCATGCCGGGGCGCGATACTCGTACATCGGCGCCAACGGCACGTTCGACACGACCCTTCTGCATCTCCCCTACGATGCGATCGAGCTTGCCACCAGCGCGGTCAACGCCAGCGCAGGCTTGGTATGCACTCACGGCAGCGCCACGACGATAACCGCTACACTGTCGAGCGGTTTCAGGGCGCCGAACATCGACGACATGGGAAAGCTCTTCGACCCTGCGCCCGGTACGGTCATTGTTCCCAACAGCAGCCTTGAACCCGAATACGTATACAACGCCGATCTCGGGATTTCACAGGCACTCGGCCGGCTGGTTTCGGCCGAGGCAGGAGGATTCTATATGCACCTGGATAACGCCATGGTGCGCCGGCCGTCCACATTCACTGGCCGGGATTCCATCCTCTACAACGGTGATCTAAGCCAAGTGGTCACGATCGTGAATGCCGACCGGGCGTATGCTTTTGGCGCGAACGGAACGCTGACCGTAAGGCCGTTTAGGTACCTGTCGCTTAAAGGGCAGGTCACCTACACAAAAGGCGAGGAACAGGACGAGACCACGGGTGAGTACTTCCCTCTTCGCCACGCGGCGCCCCTCATGGCAAGCGGTCACCTGACCTATCAGAATGACCGGCTGCGCATCGAACTCTACGGCATTCATAACTCCTCGATCCCGTATGATGAGCTGGCGCCGAGCGAACGGGACAAACCCTATCTTTACGCAGCTGACGGCGATGGCAACCCCTATTGCCCGGAATGGAACAGTGCGAATCTCAAGATCGGCTTCCAGATGACGAAAAATCTCCATCTGAGCGGCGGGGTGGAGAACATTCTTGACCTGCGCTACCGGCCCTACTCCTCGGGAATCGTGGCTCCGGGCAGGAATGCGATCGTGGCCTTACGTGCGTCGTTCTGACCGGTACGGCGCGCATCAGGGCGGCGGCAATTGCCGTGTCAGTTTCCGGTATAGCGCTTCGGGTGCGAGGCCGGTTTTCGATGCAATGCCGGCAAGCGTTGTGAATGAATCGGCCGCAACGCCAGCCGCAGACATGCGGTCAAGAAGCGTCTGCGCCGAAATATTGAGCGCCCGGCTCAACTCCACGATGGTCATTTGGTCCGCGTCGCTTACCGGAGGGGCAACATGCGACTCCCCCATATCGGCCTTGATAGCGTTGCGCAGATCGATGAGCCACGATGCGGGCGGCAGCCGGAAATAGCCGCAG
>JAFGOU010000055.1 GCA_016926315.1 Chitinispirillaceae bacterium | reverse complement strand
TTGGTCTGAAGATGGCCGACCATGTGCATGACAAAATCGCCCCGGAGCTGCGGCGTTTTCAGAACGATCTCCTGCACCCGGTTTTCGCCGATCTCCCGGATACCCGTGTCAATGAGCGCCTGAACGGTCTCGACCGGATGCGTTTTGGTCACGGCAATGAGCCTGACCGATCCGCGCGGTCTGCCGGATACGGTGCACGCCTTTTGAATCCGCTCTTCAATGCGTGCAAGGTTTTCACGCAGACGCGCCATCCGGAGCTCCATCGAGCACTCCTGTCCAGGTAAAAGTAAAAAATAATAAATAGAGCGGCGTTTGGGCGGGTAATTAGTCTGTGTAGGAAAAATAGAGGCATGTCTCACCGCTCAAAATTGAATGCTCAGACCGTCACTCCGGCGAAGACCGGAGTCCTGCGGTGAAAATCCCGAAAATCCATCTCCCCACTGGATCCCGGCCTTCGCCGGGATGACGGTTAAACAAATCAACGGTACCCTACGTGTGCAGATTATTATAAGCCAGTTAATGCTATTTTGCATTCGGCACGGTGGCGGGAGCCTCGCGTCGGCAACAGGCGGACGTCACGCCGACCCCGATCCCGAAGGGATAGGGGGAACGCTCCGTCATTTTTTTAAAAAAGGAAGAGGGATTATTACGAAATCCACTTCTGCAGCGCCTCGATCAGCTTCTGCGCCTGTTCTTTGCTCGATATGGTGAACTTGGCCTGCTGCCGGTATTCGTCGTCCATTTTACGGTAGCGGCGGATGGAGAACCGTTCAGGGCCGTAGTCGTTCTTGGCACGGTCCCATTGTACGAACTTGTACAAAATCGTCGCCCAGGCTCCTTTTGACAGCAGCACCTTGTCGAGTTCCTTGACGACTTGAACGCCATCCTCTTCGTAATTGATGGTACAATCTTCCGCGCGTGAGGCCATGATTCCATGCCCCTTGTCTGAGGGAAAAAGAAGGGAATCCTGTTGTCGAAAAAAAATCTACATGATGCTCCGGCCAAAGGCAATCGTGCCGGTCGCTGCGGGGCGGCATCACATCGTCGCGCCATCTTCCGCCACGCAGATCTCGCTGCGCTCCTCGCGCCACGCCATGAGCGCACGGGTACGGCTCGGGTGCTTGAGCTTTGAAAGCGCCTTGGTCTCGATTTGACGGACGCGCTCCCGGGAAATATTAAATATCTCCCCGATCTCCTTGAGCGTTTTTATCCTTCCGTCATCAAGACCGAACCGCATGACCACGATCTCTTTTTCCTTGGGCGCGAGCGAATCGAGCACCTGCCGTATCTGCTCCCGCAGGTGCAGGAATGATATACGCTGGGAGGGATCTTCCGCCGCCGTGTCCTCGATATATTCGCCGACCGTGGTTCCGCCGTCGTTGCCGATCTCCATGTCGAGCGATATCGGCTCGAGCGAATATTCAAGCGCCATCTGCACCTTGGCGACGGTCGTGCCGAGTTCCTCGGCCAGTTCCTCATGACTCGGCTCATAGCCGTATTCCATGACCCATTTTTTGCACAACCGGACCGTCTTGTTGACAAGGTCAAGCGTGTTCGCAGGAATGCGAATCGCCTTGGACTTGTCGTTGATCGCACGGGAGATGGCCTGCCTGATCCACCAGGTGGCATAGGTGCTGAATTTATACCCTTTGCGGTAATCGAAATTTTCCACTGCTTTGATGAGGCCGCGATTGCCCTCCTGGATCAAATCGATGATCTCCATGCCGCGCATGATGTATTTCTTGGCGATCGATACCACGAGCCGGACATTGGCCTCTATGACTGCGTATTTTGCCTGGTTGCGCATCTCCTCCCAGTGCCGGAACTCATCAAGTTTGCCGGCTTCCCCGTTTTCATTTAAATGGCCCTTATACTGATCGAGAAGGAGTTCTATCTGCTTTGTGTTGAGGTTAAGCTGGCGGCAAAGGGTGACGATCTCCTCCCGCTGCGAGGAGATCTTTTCCTTGAGCGCCGAGGAATCTTTTTTCGCGCCCCTGGCCAGGATCTCCTCTTCAAGGTTCGTGATGATGGTCATTTTACGCTTGATCAGGGACGAAACCTTGAGAAACTCCATGCGGAGCTTCTCTACCTCCTCCTCACCCTGTACCTGTTCCTCCTCTACCTGCAGCACGTCCACGCACTCAAGCTCCTTATGGCGCAGCTCTTCGGCGATCCGGAAGAGGCTGGCCAGCGCGTTCGACGACCGGAACGCCATGTCGAAAAGCTTGCCCTGTGCATATTCCATCTGCATGGCGTATTCGGTCTCCTCGCCCCGGGTAAGCAGCGGAACACGCCCCACGCTGTTGAGATAGACCCACGTCGGGTCGGTATAGCGCGGATGACGCCGCGTTGCGATCATCCGGCGAAGACGGCGTTCATACAGCGGCGCGGCCTTTTCCTTGACAAAAGTATTAACAACGATGCTTTCCTGCTCAAGGATCTTCTGGATGCGGTCCCGCTCGGTCGAGGTCTGGGCGACCTCCTCGATCTGCGCTTCGGTGACAAATCCCTGGAGTGCGGCAAGCTTGCGCAAGCGCTCGGTGGTGCGGTCGACCTGTTTTTTCTCCTGTGGCCCCTGCTCTTTTTTCTTGATCATTCTCCCTCTTCCAGATCTTTCAGTTGCTTCAAATCTTCATGTATCAGCCGGATAAGAGCTTCGGTATCCGGCGATGCCGGTCCTGATTTCAAACGTACCCGGTTCTCCCGGATACGCGCCTTGAGAAATTTTCTCCGCAGATAAACTATTTTTTGCACCAGTTCGTCATGGCAGTTTGCCTCAAGAGCCGGCCGGACCAGCATTCTCGATACCAGACGCCTGGCATCCCCTTCGCCTGCACGATCACAGAGCCCTTCAAGGGTACCCCGTTCATCATAAACGGCAAGCAGCACTAAATATATATCTCCGGCCAGCTTGTCCGTAAGAGTCTCCGGCGCAATGTACTGGCGCGCTTCGGCGATTAATTCCGGACTGCTGATAAGCAGGTGGAGGAAGCTTCCCTCAAGAGACCGGAGGTAGACCTCGTCTTCCAGCGCCGTACCGCTCTGAAACGATTGTCCCCCGGTGCCTCGCATAAGGCGGTATACCGTTTTTTCATCGATCCCGAGCTGTTCGGCAAGCGTCTTCTTGAATGCGTTCTTTGCCAGCACGTTGGTCATGGATGCTTCGAGCGGTGCGAGCTGCTCGATGACCGCTTTCTGGCCGCGTGCCGTTCCGGAACCGTGTTCCGCAATCGCCTTGCCGATGATAAATTCGGCTGCAGGCTGCGCTCCGGCGACAAGCGTCTTAAACTCCCCAGGCCCGCGGTTTTTAACATACGAGTCCGGATCCTCCTCAGGCGGCAGCACCAGGACGCTGACTTCAAGGTCAAATGGCGCGAGTGTGAAAACGCCCCTCCTGGCCGCAGCCTGCCCGGCCTCGTCCCCGTCGAATACCAGGACCACGCGCGGGGTAAACCGTTTGAGCAGGTGGGCATGTTCGGCCGTCATGGCGGTACCCGACGTCGCCACCACATTGCGGATTCCCGACTGATACAACGTCAGGAAATCCATATAGCCCTCCACCACCAGGACCTGTTTTTCGTCCTTGATATACTGACGGGTCAAATTCAGGCCGTATAAAAACTCTTTTTTCCTGTAGATGGGCGTCTCCGGTGAATTGAGGTACTTCGGGGTAGCATCCTTATCGCGGCCCCTTCCCGCAAAGGCCACGACCCTGCCGGAGAGGTCAAAAAGCGAGAACATGATCCGGTCCCGAAACCGGTCGTAGGTGCCACCGTCCTCTTTTCGAATCGCGAGTCCGCACGCCACGAGTGCGTCAACGGAAATCCCTTTTTTTCCCGCAAACGAGATAAGCGACGTCCAGCCCTGCGGCGCATATCCGAGCCGGAAATCCCGCACGGTCTCAGGGGCAAGCCCGCGCGATTTAAGGTAGGCAACCGCCTCGGGACCGTGGCGTATCTGACCGTAAAAAAAATCAGCCGCAGCCTTGTGAATTTCAAGCATCACGGATTTGGGGAGTGCGGGTGCATCTGGCGCATCGGGTGACGCCTCATGCGGCGCCCGGTGGACGGCAAGCGTGACCCCGGTCTCCTCTGCAAGCATGGTAAGCGCTTCGGGAAAACTGACCCCTTCGATCTCCTGCAGGAAACGGAACACGTCGCCGCCCTTGCCGCAGCCGAAACAGTGGAAAAAACCGCGGGACGGGTTGACATGAAAAGAGGGCGTTTTTTCCTTATGAAACGGGCAGAGGCCTTTGAGGGTCGAACCGGACTGCCTGAGCTTCACATACCGGCCCACCACGGCAGCGATGTCCGCCCGCAGGCGGACCTCTTCCTTTGCAGTATCGTCAAAGGTACCGGTCATAGGCCTTAAATTAAAAAAAGGGGGACCGGGCAGGGTTGCCAAAAATATTTTTCAGCTGATTCAGGTTCCGGAACGGTCTCCCCGGGTATACCGTCCATTCGCACCACCCAAACCGCAGGAGCGCACCATGGTGTTCGGCAGATCGATAACCCTGTCCATGAACGGCTTTTCCGACATCCGCGACATCACCCCTGAGGTGGAAAAAATCATCGCCGCGTCAAAAATCGAGAGCGGCATCGTGACCGTATTCGCCACCGGTTCTACCGCGTCCGTCTCCACCATGGAGCACGAGCCTGCGCTGGTCGAGGACGTGAAGGAACGGCTTGAAGCGCTCGCACCGGCATCCGTGCGCTCGCGTCACAGCGAAACCTGGGGCGATGACAACGGGTTTTCGCATATCCGTGCCACACTCATGGGCCCGGGGATCACCGTACCTTTTACAAAAAGCAAACTTGAACTGGGTACCTGGCAGCAGATCGTGGTGATCGACCATGACAACCGGTCCCGGCAGCGAAGGGTATTCGTGCAGGTGATGGGAGAATAAAAAAACGCGGGTCGAAAACCCCAAAAAAAAGAAACGTCGCGGGAGTTGCGCGGGGCTCTTGTGCGTGTACGCCCGCCCTGAGCATCGCTTGTCGGGATCGATAAAAAACCGACAACCCGCAATCCGTAATGTCTGCTTATTTCCCCTGGTCTCCCTTTCCCGCGATATACTTCTTTCCAAGGAAAAACCCGATGATGCCGGCGACAAGAACGGCAAAAAACCGCCCGCCGGCGAAACGCATTCCCTTGAAGGAAAAACTGAACAGAAGCCCGATGACTTTAACGACGGTCCCGGCGATTCCCCAAATGAGCCGAAAAGGAACGGTAATAATGGAACGCATACGATTACTCCTTCCGCAGGTACTTTTATTTAGAGGTCAGGGTGATCACGCCGTCCCACTCGGGGACGGGTGGATGCTCCTTATACAATTCGCAATACCCGATGATTTTTTTCGATGGCGTCAGGTTCTTCGGCGTGATACGCCGGAACGGCTCGAGGGCATCGGCTTCCTCCATTACACCGATAGCACTGTCCCATTCACGGTTATAAAAATAATTGAGTCCTTCGTCATAGAGCGCTAAAAGCCGTTGCATCTCTTTATTCAGCATTCCCTTGCGCGCAAGCAACTCGTAGATGACGATCGGCTCGGACTTTCCAACGACCGTGATCTTATCGAGTTGTCGCATTTCAAAGGCGCCTTTCACCATATCATGTGTAAAGTGACTGACCAGGGTATAAACGCCATACTGTTTTGCCGCGCTTTCGAGACGCGCCGCAAGGTTGACCGAATCGCCCATCATGGTATAATTCATGCGCACGCGGGATCCCATGTTCCCGGTTACGATCGGGCCGGTGTTGATGCCGATGCGCATCCGCATCTCATGCACGATCTGCGGCCACTTGTCCCCCTCCCCTTTCCAACGGGCCCGGAGCGCCGCAAGCTTCTCCTGCATATCAAGGGCCGTGAGGCATGCCTGGTGGGCATGGTCGTCCATCGGCATGGGCGCTCCGAAAAAAGCGATGATCGCGTCACCTTCGTATTTGTCGAGTGTTCCGAAATGTTTGAGCAAAATCGCGGTCATTTCCGAAAGGTATTCGTTCAGCAGTTCCACAAGGCGGGTGGGCGATCCCAGTTTTTCCGAAAAGGTGGAAAAACCCTGGATATCGGTAAAAAAGGCGGTGCGTATGCCCTCGTCGCCGCCGAGTTTCGGCTGCTGGCGTTGCTTGTACATCATGTCGATCAGTTCCGGCGACAGGTACTGCTTGAAGGTATTCTGGAGAAACAGCCGGTCCTTTTCCTCGGTCACATAGCGATAGACCATGACCATGGTAAAGGTAAGCAGGATCGCGAATACCGGGCGGGCGATCTCGATCCACAGATGGTCACCGCCGAACAGGGTCATCGCCACCAGGAAATAGCCGAATATGCTGCACAGGGTAAGCATTCCGCCGGCAAGCGGCTTGAACAGATACGATAAAAACCCCACAAGGGTGGCCATGAGAAGCAGAATGAGGAAATCCTGCCATGCCGTCAGGCGCCGGACAAACGTCTCGCTGAGAAACGAATTCATGAGCGAGGCATGAATCTCGACTGCCGGGTAGTTCCGGTCGTGCGGGGCCGCTTTGATATCGAAAAGCGCCGGTGCGGTCGAGCCGACCAGAAAAATCTTTCCCTCTAATTCCCCCTGCACACGGTTATGCAGGATATCGTAGTAACTGAAAAGCGGAAACGTTTTCGCCTTTGGACCGAAATACGTGATGATGTGGCGGTTCCCCTCAATAAGAGGAATGCGCAGCGACCGTCCGAAATCCATACGGCTGCCGGCACGCATAGCCTCGATCCGCTCCCAGCCGGCCATGCAGAGTTCCCGCAGCGTGCGGCCGCGTAGAACCGGGATGCCCGAAACCAGTTCGCCGGCACGGTTGCGCACCGAAAACGGATGAAACAGCAGCATGCGCCTGCCTGGTCTCACCGGGGCCAGGTCTTGCACGGTCAGATGCGACACGGTCTCGAAGTCGGTGCGGGAAAACCACCACTCCTCCGCATCATAGGGTGCCCGGACAATCCAGCTCGCCCCTGCGGAATCGCGTTCCACCGTAACCTTCCCGCCAAACGACATCACCCCTCCCGGATCGAGCGACAAGGCCTGGTCAAGCGGGGAAGAGAGCAGGGTGGTGACCAGTTCGGGCGGCATGCTGCCAGGCTGGTTCATTTCAAGCCATACCGCACCGGCGGTGTCGCGGTATGCGGCACAGAATGAGGTGACGTCGACGCCTTGATTAACACCCAGCGAAAGGATCGGTGCCGCCTTGCCGCAGATCGCCTTCACCTGGACCGCCGTAACGCCGGGATAGGAAGAGAAAAATACGCCTGCCGTGTCCTTGAAAATTTTGAATGGTTTTCCGATGTCAAGATATTTCCCGGGTTCGAATTCGATCTCATCAGCGGGCGTGCCGAACAGCGATATGATCGTCCTGACACTGATCGGAAAATAGACCGGATCATTGTCGCCGAACCGGTAGAGCAACGGCGTTTCGCGGATCACTCCGTCTTCATTCGGAACAATGTTGACATGCCCGATCGCCCGCGACGCCCGGGCGAGTTCGGGAAATATACCGTCGATAATCGACTTCCTTTCCCTGATCGTGGCCATCTTTTCCGGAGGTAACATGACCGCGGACGCGGGATGCAGGGAATCGTGCCATGCCATCACCATCTTGTGGCGCACCTGGGACAGCGCAAAATCGTTGTAATCGTTCTCATCGGACAGGCATATACCGTGGAAAACGTTTCCCGCCTCCCTTGTCGCCTCAACGAGCTGGCGGTCGTAATCGATGGTATGCAATATCCCCTCACGGGTGCGCGCCGGCAACGCGGCGGAGCGGTTTTCCCTGCGGCTTTTTTCAAGGAGCTTTTCTATCCGCCCCCGCTGGTTTTCATCCTCGGGATTGCTGAACAGCACGTCGAAAATAATCGCGGAAGGGAAATGCGTGCTTGCCTGACGGATCATTTCCGCATGGTAGGAACGGTCCCAGTTCCAGTACGAACCGAGTTTCTGCATGCTCCTCTCGTCAATATCTATGATATATACACTGTTATTGTTTTCAGCGAGTTTTTCCAGCTTATCCCGTGAGAGATAGGTGTTTTCCCATCGTGCCCGCATATAATAGGTTACGCACTCAAGCCGGTCGATCAGGTCCTGAAAAAAGAAATGGCTGAACAACGCGATGGCCAGGCCGGTAAGCGACCCGATGATCACGCTTTTAAATACCTTTTTCAGGAGTTCCACGGCAACGCCTTCCCGGATAAACCGCCCTTATTATATCCCTCGGGCTCTGAAATGACAATGGCATGGTGCCAAACGGACGCATGATTTCCATTGTATGCCGGTCAGGGCATATGCGATTTTAACCCTTTGCCTGAACAGAATGGTGTGTTCATGAACCCAGCTACCATGTTGACCCTGTCCCGTGTCTTGATCGCGCCGGTGTTCGCCATTGTTTTCATCGCCGGCGCACAACACCCCGGTACGGTCTCCTGGATATGGGTCTGCGCCGGACTTGCCCTGCTCATCGAGTTGTCAGATGTCTTCGACGGCCGTCTCGCCCGGTCGCGCAACCAGGTCACGGACTTCGGCAAGATTTTCGATCCGGTCGCCGACAGTCTCTCGAGGCAGACCATCTTTATCGCGTTCCTGGTCGCCGGGTTTATCCCCTGGTGGCTGTATATCATCTTTTTTTATCGCGATGCCTTGCTCCAGTTCCTCCGTATCATCTGCGCTTCCGGCGGTTTTGTGCTCGCGGCACGGAACTCGGGAAAAGCGAAAGCCGTATTGCAGGGCATTGGAACGTTCGGCGTCCTGTTCGCGCTCTCCCTGCAGGCGTATGAGGTCTCCTGGATGCCGAGCAAGATAGGGGGGTTCCACCCCGCCTTCTGGGTCATGCTCGTTCCCGCCGCATACACGCTCTTCTCCGTGTTCGACTATGTGCTGCCGAACATCGGCATGATAAAAAAGATGATGGCGCCGAAGCGGTAATCCAGGATAGCATTCCGGATCACCCCTTTACCGTCGTTCAGACGACCCGGCATTTCCCGTCCGTCGCATTTTTGCGGCACGATCTCGACGCATCGCGGAAATGCATTCTCCTGAAAATTCCGTTTTCACTCCCCTGCCGCTTCTTTTCTCCGCCCCGCACGGTTTGTATCAGGTCCACCGATTGGCACGGTCTTTGTTTTATCCAATGGCGGGTGGAAATCCCGGGAAAAAAGCGCTCTTCCTCCCACACCTGATAAACTGTTTTTAACATTCACTTTTTTTGAAGGAGTCGTATTATGAGTTCAGCACTTTTTACCTGTGGCAACGAAGCATATCAGGTATCGAAGATCATCTATGCCGGTCCGGTGTCGGTCATTCCCGAGGACCGTCGGCGAAACGGTTCAACCCACTCGTTCAAGATTGTCACGGGCCTCGGCGCGGTGTTTTCGTACCACAAGGACGAAGAGACTGCCCGTAAATCCCGCGGGGCTCTTGCAGCCATGCTTGATTCACTAAAACCAAAAGCGTTCAAGCACCGATATGACGAGTTCGTCGACCCCAGGGGAATCGTCTCATTCAGCAATGTCGTGCAGTTCAAGCAGCCAATCGAGCAGTATACCCATGGGTTTGTCGTCACCATGGAAACCGCTGCCGAGAAAAACCGCGAGATCTGGTTCCGTTACAAGTCGGAAGACCACGCTCAGAAGGGCAGGAAAGCGCTCTGGGCGACGGTGCATGGCGCGAACGGAATGTCGAACGGTCAAAAGGCTGCGGAAGCGCCCGCGACCTCCGGCCAGACGAACGCCGACGCTACGCCGTTCTGAAAAACGGCGCGCTGAAAGCGCAACAGAGAGGGGCCGCTCTCCCGGGAGAGCGGCCCCTCTTTTTGTATCCGGCCGTGACCGTGGTTACTTTTTCTTTGGAAAAAACTTTACGTCGGACAGGCCTTTGAAATGGTCATCCATGGTATAAAGAATTGCGCCAAATGCCCGGGCAGTCGCAAGGATGATGCTGTCGGCCATCGGGATTTTTAGATCATAGCCGGTACGGGCCGCATTAATGGCCAAAGGCTCATCAAGAGCAACCACCCTTCCCAACTGCATCTGGGTGACCGACCGCAACGCGGTATCCTCATCGGTTTCAACCAGCAGTTTTCTGAAAACCTCATACATGGTTATCGACGGAACGATCAGGCTGGCTTCATCTTCAATAACGGGCGCGAAGAATTCCGCATTCACTGAGCCGATAAAATACTCGATCCATCCCGATGAGTCGACGACGTTCAAAACCGGTCCCCTCCACGCTCGATGGCCGAGTCGAATTTCTTTTTAATGAAACCCCGCATTGACCTCATCGGCAGGATGGGTATAAATTCAATCCGGTTATTATAGGGAATCACATGTACTTTGATCCCCGCTTTAAGGTTGAGCTGTTGCCGTACCTCTTTGGGAATAGCAATCTGGAATTTGGGTGAAAGGGTAGCCGTAAGCATGGTGGTCGATCCTTTTTTAGTAAAAATATACCATTATCGATCCGCTTTTGCAACACCAATCCGGGGAATTCTTGACACCCGTTTACGCTAGCGCATCGCGAACGGCGAATTGGATATCATGCAGGTATTTATACCGCTTGTTCAATTGGAGCAGCTCCTCATGCGTTCCCTGTTCAACGATCCTGCCATTATCCAGCACCAGAATGCAATCCGCATGGCGGACGGTAGAGAGCCGGTGCGCAACCACCAGCGCGGTCCGGTCTTTCATGAGCGCATCGATGGCGTCCTGTACCAGCCGCTCCGACTCGGTATCGAGCGACGAGGTTGCTTCGTCGAGAATAAGAACGGCCGGATTCCGCAGCAGGGCACGGGCGATAGCAAGACGCTGACGCTGTCCGCCGGAAAGCATGACGCCGCGTTCGCCGATGACGGTATCGAGCCCCTGCGGCATCTTTTCAATGAACTCCCACGCCTGTGCCGCTTTTGCCGCATCGACCACCTGCGCCTTTGTCGCGCCGGTCAATCCATACGCGATATTATTACGGACCGTTTCGTTGAAAAGGACCGTCTCCTGCGATACGATGCCGAACAGGCTTCGCAGACCAGCCAGGTCCATGTCGTTGACAGAGACCCCGTCGATGGTGATCGCGCCGGCCGAAACCGGGTAAAAACGGGGCAGGAGATCGAGCAGCGTCGATTTGCCGCTTCCGCTCGACCCCACCAGCGCGATGACACTCCCCTTCTTCAGGGTGAAATCGATATCATGCAGCACCACTTCGTCGCACCCTGGATAGGTAAAATCGACATGCGATACCCTTACCGCGTCGTTGAAGGAGGGGACCGCATCGGGAACAAGCGTGCTGACCGGTTCAACGGGTGAGTCAAGGATCGAAAACACCCGGTCGGCCGCGGCAAAGCCGCGTTGAAGCAGGTTATTGATGTTGCCGAGCGTTTTAAGCGGGGTAAACACTGAAAACAGGAAAATCAGAAACCGCACGAAATCCTCGGCCCCGAATCCGCCGCTTTTAAGCACCTGCTGGCCGCCATACCAGAGAAGAATAATGACAACGATCACGCCGAGCACTTCGGTCAGCGGGCTCACTACCGCGGATATCTTTACTGACCGGAATGAACGGTGGACGAAACGGCTGTTTTCGCTTTTAAATTTTTCCGATTCGAATCCGTCCATGTTGAACATCTTGACCGCACGGATCCCCGCCACGGTCTCGTGCAGAATCGAGAGAAGGCCGGCTATCGACTCCAACACCCGC
The DNA here is from genome assembly GCA_016926315.1 of Chitinispirillaceae bacterium. The sequence goes on along the minus strand of JAFGOU010000055.1, from coordinate 8,399 downwards.
TTGCTGCGGCGCCTGACCGCCTGCCCGATTTTAACGATGCAGAAGCCGAGGACCGGAAATACGATGAAGACCGCCAGTGTCAGCTTTGCGTTGATGATAAAAAGCATGCTTACGAAAAAAAGCACCCGCATCGGTTCCGAAAAAAGCTTGTCGAAGGTGCCGGTCATGGATTCGTTGATAGCCGACACGTCATTGATCACGAGCGAGATAATATTGCCGGAACGTGAACGGTCGTAATAGGTCACCGGCAGTCTGAGCGCATGCCCGAAAAGCTGGTTACGCATATCACGGACGATCCGGAGATTGAGCTGCGCCATGATGAGCGCCTTGACATAGATAAGAAGGTTTTTCGAGAAAAAAGCGGCCGCCATGAGCAGGCATACCACCTTGAGCGAGTCAAGCGGATTTTCGCGCCTGATGAGCAGCCAGGTGTAATATTTGAGCGTTTCATTGATGGTGGCAATGGAAAAATGGACCGGCGGCACCGCATCGCCGGCCGGTTTAAAAAGCGTTTGTACCAGCGACGCGCTGAACCAGAGCGAGATCGCCTCCAAATTCACGACCAGGAAGGAAAGTACCACCGAAAGCAGTGCCAGGGGCCAGTAAACCAAGACATACCTGAACATCCGGCGGTAGAGTTTCACATTTTGCATGGCTGGAACCCGAGGGAAAAAACGTCTGACGGCACCGTTTCTAAACAAAGAGAGGAAATGCCCGGCTTATGCCACCAACGGCTCCTGGGCGTTATTTTCCATCCAGATGAGGACCGACCCGCAGTTCTGGCACAAATTAATCCTGGTCGAGCGCCTGACCTCACTGATGATATGCGGTTCAAGCACCTTGTAGCAGATCGTGCAGGTACGGGCTTTATTGACGATACTTATGATTTTAGGGGTCTTCCGGTGCATGCGGATCTGTTCATAGGTACGCAGGCTCGATTTGCCGATCCTCGGTGTTATTGCATCCCGTTCCCGTGCAATACCGGCGATAACCGAATCTATGGCATCGATTTTTGTTTTCAACTCCGTAATGACCGGCGCATTTCTCTCCTTGACCGCATCCAGCTCTTTCTGCGCAGCATCGACGGCCTCCTTGAGCTGGCTGATCTCTTCGGCGAGTTTTTTCTTGCGACTTTCGGAATTGGCAACCATGTTTTTCTGGGTTTCGATTTCGGAATGAACGGCGTCATATTCACGGTTGGTCTTTATCGAATTAAGCCGCTCCTGGCTCCGCTCAAGCCCCTGCTGGGCTGCGCTGATCTGATCGTCAAACGTCTTTAGTTCCGATTCAGCCTCTTCCTGTCTAGCGGCCGCGGCCACAAGAGCATCCTGCGACTTTTCAATGGCCTTCTCGAGCTCCTGTACCGTTGCAGGCAACTGCTCCTTGGCCAGTTCCTGTTCATATATCCTTATGTCTATTTCCTGCAACTGCATCAGTAATTCAAGGTCACGAAACATAGTTCCTCCAGTTGCCGCAAAAATGATAACCTATAGGGTAAAAAAAAAGCACTCCCTTGATGGAGTGCTTCTCATATGTTCGTGAGGTAATCGCTTCCGGAAATTCTGCTCCAGCACACCGGTACAGGCTGCAAAATACCTCCTTTTTATCGGCTATAATAGTGGGCCCACTAGGACTCGAACCTAGGACCAACGGATTATGAGTCCGCTACTCTAACCGACTGAGTTATGGGCCCGGCTTACAGCGGACAAGTCAAAGAATGATAAAAAATAATTCAGGCTGAGAGAGACGGGCAAGAGAATCGCGGATTTTTGAATGCGGATTGCGGAATAAAAACAAAAAACAATCAGAACCTCCAGAAAATGACAAAAAACCAGAACGCCTTGAAAGGAGAGAAGATAGGATACATGATAGCCGAAAAAACCGGTATTTTGAGCAGCCACTCCCCGGCCAGCAGCCCGACAAAGATCATGGGCATAAAACGCATTTTATCGATGTACCCGGGGATCAGGCGATCCGGCAGCAGGCTGATAAGTATATGCGACCCGTCGAGCGGCGGGATGGGCAGGAGGTTGAAAAACGCGATGCCGATATTAATCAGTATGGCGAGTTGAAAAAACAGGGTGAGGTGCTGGTTGGCTAAGAGCGATGGCGCCACTTCCCCCAGGATCCGGTAGGTATACCCGAACACGATCGCGGTGACAATGTTCGATGCCGGACCGGCCAGGCTGACCCAGAGCGAATCCCGTTTGGGATTGGCAAAATTATACCCGTTAATCGGCACCGGTTTTGCCCAGCCGAACGGCCCGAACATGAGCATGATCGTACCGAAAACGTCGAGATGGGCGATCGGATTAAGCGTCAGGCGGCCGGCGTTTTTTGCAGTCGGATCACCCAGCCGCCAGGCGATATAGCCGTGGGCGTATTCATGGATGGTAAGCGCAATGAGGATCGCGGGAATACGGAGGATCAGAAGGTCTGGTTGCATGCAGGCAATTTCCCGTTGGTTTCAACGATCAAATCGACAGTGTACTACCACGTTTGACAAAACTACATGCTTCCCGGATGATTTTCAATACACTCGCGGCAAAATGCGCGGCAGCTCTCCTTTGAGCCGGCGGAGCCGGAAAAAATTGTTATGGCATGCTCTTCGGCATAAGAGTCTGTAGCTCGCAAAACCGCGTTTCGTCACGCTTGCCGGGCCGCCTTTATTCATGATATACTTTCCTGGTATCGCCCTGACGATAGGGAAACGATGAAAATCCGCCATGCATTCAATCTTTTTGCCGTCGCCGTCCCCCTGGTGCTCGCCTTCACCGTATTCGTGGTCCAGAAATCCCTTTTCATCCATCGATCTCTTGTCGCCATCGAGCAAAACCGCTTTCACTCATACCAGCTTGTCATGGAGCTGTTTCAAAGCTCGGAAAACCTGACCCGCATGGCACGCAGTTACGTGACCACCGGAAATCCCGATTACAAAAAACGCTACACCGAAATACTGGATATCCGCAAGGGCACGCAACCCCGTCCATCGCGCTATACCGCCACATACTGGCATCTTGCCGGCGCCGGCAGTGACCCGGCCATTGCGCCGGGCGAGGCCATTGCGCTGCTCACCCTGATGCGGCAGGCCGGTTTTACCGAAAAGGAGATCGGACTGCTTGGCATATCCCAGGCAAATTCAGACCGGTTAGTCGTCATGGAAAAAAAGGCTTTTGCCGCGCTGGAAGGGTTGTTTGAGGACACCATCGGAAACCTTACCCGGCGCGGGACACCCGACCGTGAATTGGCCGTCGGCCTGCTGTTCAGCGACGCCTATGCGGATGAAAAGACCGGTATCATGGCGCCGCTCCAGGAGTGCATGGACATGCTTGATGCGCGCACCCGCAACACGCTGGTCGATCTTGAGTCGGAACTCTATTGGTACATCATCCTGTCCCTGGTGTTTGCATTAATCGCCCTGGTGAGCGTGGGCATTATCATCGTCCGCCTCTCCAAATGGATACTGACCCCTCTGGAACACCTGCAGACCCGGCTTGCCCATATTGCACGGGGCGACCTTACGGTACGGTGTCATACCGTTTCAAAAACGGAGATCGGCGAACTCTGCTCCCGCTTCAACCAGATGGCCTTCTCGCTTGAATCCGACATAAAGGAGCGCGAAATGGCGGAAAACGCGCTGAGACGCAGCGAAGAAAAAGTGCGCCTGCTGCTCGATTCAACCGGTGAAGGCATTTGCGGTATCGACCCGCAGGGCAACGCTACCTTTGCCAATCCAGCGTGCGCCAGAATGCTCGGCTACCCGGACCCCGGCGGGCTCTTGGGCAGGAACATTCACCTGCTGATGCACCACACCTATCCCGACGGGAGGCCGATGCCGGTCGATGCGTGCAAAATGTCCCGGGCACTCCGGTATGGCGAGGGGATCCATGTCGACGACGAGGTGTTATGGAGGGCGGACGGCACCTCGTTTCCCGCGGAATACCGTTCCTATCCACAGCTTGTCAACGGTGAGCTCGTCGGCGCGGTCATCACCTTCAGCGATATCACCGGGCGCAAACAGGCCGAAGAGACGATTCTGCATATGGCCACCCACGATGCGCTGACCGACCTTCCGGGCCTGCGGCTTGCCCGGGACCGCCTTGCCATGGCCATCAGTCAGGCGCAGCGGTACAAGACGTCGGCCGCCGTGATGTTCGTCGACCTCGACGGGTTCAAGCCGATCAATGACACGCTTGGCCATGACGCCGGTGACGAAGTGCTCAGGGAGGTCGCGCAGCGGCTGCTGGCAGGGGTCCGCGGAACCGATACCGTGGCACGTATCGGCGGCGACGAGTTCCTCCTCGTAATCACCGAATTGCACGTTCCGGAAAACGTATCAACCATCGCGGAAAAAATACTTGAGCTTCTGTCGCGGCCATTAGCAATAAAAAACACTACGGCGCATGTCGGCGCGAGCATCGGTATCGCCCTGTTTCCCCGTGACGCCGGTGATGTCGAAGAGCTGCTCAGACTGGCCGATGAGACAATGTACGAGGTAAAGCGTGGCGGGAAAAACGGGTACCGTTTCGCTCAAGGAGCGGGTCAGGGATAGGACCGGGAAATCCCTCCCCCGGCAAAGCCGGAATCAGGACATCCTTGTCTCATCCGCGCACAGGTGGTATAGTAAGAGCGTTACCCGAAACCGGGAGCGATCCGTCGGATTACCCCCGGAACCGATGCAACCCGCAGCATTTCCCGTTAAAGGAGCGACCATGAAACGCATGTTCACAACGGCAATATTGACAATCGCGTTAACCGCCACGGCCTTCGGTCAGACCGCACCGCAGGCAAAATCGGGCGATATCGACTGGGAAAAGCGGAGCCTCATTGCCACGGGCATCGGCGCGTCGAACCCGAACATGCCCCAGGCCGCGCAGCGGCCGGGCGCCCTGCGCGCCGCACAGATGGTCGCGCTGCGCAATGCGCTTGAACTTGCCAAGGGTATCAATCTCAACTCCTCCAGTACGATAGAGGAGCAGATGACCACCTCGGACGTGGTCACCACGAGCATCGATGGATTTCTGAAAGGGTTTCAGCAGAAAGGCCGCGATCGCTACATGAACGACGGCAGCGTGGAGCTCACCATGGAGATCCCGCTCGATGGCGAGGGCGGCATGACCGGACTGCTCCTGGGTAAAACGCTTACCGAACAGCCGGTTGCGACCGCCTTTGAGGGAAAAAAGGCGAAAAAGGAGACCGAATATACCGGGCTCATCATCAACGCGAAAGGGCTTTCCATCAAACCGGCGCTTGCTCCCGTGATTATTGACGAAGAGGGCAAAGCGGTCTACGGCCCGGCTTATATCTCAAAGGAGTGGGCGGTAAAACACGGTACCGCAGGGTATGTCAAGAACAAGGATAAAACCGCAAATCTGGAGAGGACCGGAAAAAAACCCGCTGATATCAAGGCGCTCAAGGCTACCGGCAAATACCTCACCGACGTTATTATTTCGACCCAGGACGCGGCCCGGATCCGCAGCACGCCAAAGAACCTGAAGATGCTGTCGGAATGCCGGGTGGTGTTAATTATTGACTAAGACGACGGAGGTGGAAAAATAATTATAGTATGGCTCCGCGGCATAAGTGTCTGTAGCTCACAAAAAATATACGCAAAAACCACCTGCCCTGCCTGCACTGAGTTTTACCGAAGGGTGAGTTGCCGAAGGGGTATCTTTGTCAGGCAAAGAGCCATTCCTGCCGCCATGGACAGCAAGGATCTTACAGTTTCATTCGTGACAGTACCAGTGTCCTGAATTTAACCGCGGCGGTTGCATCCGGTTTAACGCTCAGCGCCTTTTCGATATATTCGAGAGCTGCGGGGAAATCTTCGACTTCAAAAAACGCCCCTGCCAATCCGAACAACCCTTCAAAATAATAGGGGTTGATCTCGATACATGTCCGAAGCGCCTTCAGCGCTTCGGCATTATTTTCCAGCACCCGGTGTGCAATTCCCAGATGGTAAAAGGCCCTGCTGCTGCCGGGCTCGCATTCGGTTGCCTGGCGAAAATCGTCTACCGCTTTGTCATAACCGGTTTTTGCGAACCAGGCCATTCCGCGATGAATGAACAGCATCGCCCGCAATGCCGGTTCCAGGTCGTGTTCAAGAAGGCAGGAATAAATAGTAATTGCAGACGAATAGTCCTTGCGGTTATGCGCATGAAGAGCTTCGAGCAATAATTCATCCATGTTTTCGCAGCGGGAGCCATCTTTATTCCTGTCATCGTCCCCGCCATGATCTTTTTTCTCCTGCTGCGGAATCATCCCCGGCTGCTGCTCTTCCAATTGATTCCTGAATGATGACCGGCGTTTTTCCAATTGAAAATGAAGCTGCTCCTGGTAATCGCGAATCTCCTGAAAAATGATATCGGAAAGGGTCAGGTTCGCGTTCAATGCCGCCAGCTTCCGGCGAAACGGTTCATCGAGAGGAGTGATCTTTTTCTTATAAATCAGCTCGTGCTCCACCTCAGCCCACGCATCCTGAAGGATTGTACAGATCTGAATCTCGACAGTGGTAAGCTCGGATTGAGGATACCGGTCAAGAATGCTCCCGGGTATCTCCACAATCAGGTGCGTCGCATTGTAGCCGAATTCCCTGAAGGTGCGCCCCGCGCCCTTGCGCTCTATTTCATGGGTCCGGTACCGTGACCGCACCAGGTTTTCGGCGCGTGCGAGCTCCTCCATAAACGGGCATACCACTCGCAGCGCCAGGATATCATGGATGGGGCTCTTCTCTCCCGTACGTTTTTCTATTGTCAGACGCCTGAGCAGCTTCTGGTAATAACTCTCGAAGGTCTTGACACGGGATTTTGTCGTTATCCGCGCCTCGATACCGTCCAGGTGATCCTGCAGATCGCGCTGGAATGCTTCTCGTATCGAGTTGAACACGGGAAGAAGCGCGGTATAGTGCCCTTCCAGCTTTTTATAATCAGGGTAATCCATATTCCTGGTATCCGCATGATACGCCGGCCTTCCCCGGCCGGTGATGAACAGGCCACCTCCGCGCCAACTCGAACAACAACAGGCTGCCGGCTTCGGGACGCGGTATTTAATGAATGCACGGAAAAAATAGCTTATTCCAATGCCTCTTTTCCGGTTTTTCCATGTCGCGTTACTCCGGATTAAGCATCGGAACCAGGTGTTTTTGCCGTAAAGGTGAAGTAAAGAGCAAAAGCCCTAAAACCGAAAATGTCCCGGTTAGTAGGGCTTTTTAAATGGTACGCCCTGCAGGAGTCGAACCTGCGACCGACGGATTAGAAATCCGTAGCTCTATCCAACTGAGCTAAGGGCGCTAAATTCAATTCGTTGTTTGAAAATGGTCGGGGCGACTGGATTCGAACCAGCGACAACGTGGTCCCAAACCACGTGCGCTACCAGGCTGCGCTACGCCCCGGCGCTTTCTATAAAATATATTACTGCATCAAATATCATGTACTGCGACGCCGTATTTTTATCGGATCATACCATTTTAGAGAACCGTTATAAGAAAAAAACAGGAATAATTGAACCAATAACAGAGAATTCAACACGTTAAGGGCTCAATAATAACTATCAAAAAAAGTTGCGGTTTTTTGTTTTTCTTATTATATTATTACATAGTTTCATGTAGTGGAGAAAAACAGTCATGGGAAAAATCATTAAAACCATCTTTGTGATAGGCGCTTCAATAGCGTTTTGTTTTGCACAAATGGCTGATTCTTCTTCGCAAAGTACCACCGTACAGGAGACCAAACAGATACAAGGCAGCAGCCAGACAACCACTCCAAATAACAGCTTTAATATTCCGACGGGCGTAATAACGCCTAAAAAGCCGACCAACTGGTCAAAAATAAAAGACCTGTTCTTATAACGTTTTTTTCATCACGATTACGACCGGGACATCATTACGATGTCCTTTTTTATTTTATAGCATCCAATGACAACCTCTCTCCGCGTAAATAGCAACCATGATTCCGGATTGAAAATCCGAAGTCTGCCGCGCTTATCTCTTTTTTGCAAAGCAGGTCTTCGGGCGGGAGATGTCATTTTCGCGGTCAACCACGAAAAAGTCGTTGACGAACTCGATTTCCGTTTTCTCGCGGCGACGACTTCGCTGCGGATCGATTTTTACCGGAAAAACCGGAAGCGTTCCGTCATGGTCGAGCGGAAACCAGGGACCTTTCTCGCTATAGCCTTTTACGAAAAGCCGATCCGGCGCTGCGCCAACCGCTGTATATTCTGCTTTATCGACCAGATGCCGCCCGGACTCAGAAAACGCCTGTATATAAAGGACGAAGACCTCTCCCTCTCGTTCCTTAACGGCAATTACGTCACCCTGACCAACGCCACCGGTCCGGATCTTGACCGGATCGTAACGATCGGTCTCTCACCGCTCTTTATCTCGGTGCACGCGACCGACCCGG
>JAFGOU010000054.1 GCA_016926315.1 Chitinispirillaceae bacterium | reverse complement strand
AGGCCGCGCATGCCTTCGATCTCCACCACGCAGGCGCGGCATTTCCCCGCCGGCCCGGTTTTGGGATGATAGCAGAGTGACGGAATGTAAAGACCGTGCGCCCGGGCCACCTCAAGGACAGTCTGGCCTTCCTGCGCCTCGTAACCCCTGCCGTTGATCGTAACGTTCATGTGTACTCCTTGTCGCAGCGTATGGTGGTACTGGTTGTTTTCGTGTCGTGTACAACGCGGTCGGCGTTGAGCGGCGTTTAATGGATCAACGCCTCGAACTCGCTCCGGAACTTCCTGATCATCGCCCTTATCGGCATTGAAAACGCGTCGCCGGTGGGGCAGAGCGTGGTCCCCATGATAGTATCGCACAGCGAAAGGACCGTATCGAGGTCCTGTTTCGTTCCATACCCTTTGACAATGCCATCGAGGAGCCTGACGATCACGGCAGAACCCTCACGGCACGGCGTACACTGACCGCATGATTCGTGCGCGTAAAATTGTATGGCGCGCAGCGCGATGTGCGGAATGGACGCGGTCTCGTTTACTACGATAATGCCACCCGATCCGAGCATGGTGCCGGCGGCAGCGCAGGAGTCGTAATCCATTTTAAGACCGGCCGCTTCCTCCGCCGTGAGTATGGGCACCGAGAGGCCACCCACGATCACGGCCTTGAGCGTGCCTTTCACCCCGCCCGCTGCATTGAGCAGGTCTTCGAGCGGTGTGCCGAGCGGATATTCATACACGCCGGGTTTATTGACATGACCGGAAACACCGAAGAGCTTGGGCCCGACGTTGCCGGTACGGCCGATCGCCTTGAACGCATCGGCGCCGTGCTCGACAATATACGGCATGACCGAAAGTGTTTCGACGTTGTTGACGATGGTGGGGCAGCCGTAGAGGCCGACGTTTGCGGGGAACGGCGGTTTGATGCGCGGACAGCCGCGCTTGCCTTCGAGCGATTCGATAAGCGCGGTCTCTTCGCCGCACTCGTAAGAACCCGCACCCATGTGCACCACGATGTCGAGATCGCCCAGCATCCCGTCCTTCTTTGCCTCGTCAATGGCGGTTTCGAGGATGGTGGCGATAAACCTGAATTCGCCGCGTATATAAATGAACGCCTTTTTGCATCCGATGGTATGGGCTGCGATGGCCATGCCCTCGACAAGGAGATGGGGGTCGTACTGCATGATCTGCCGGTCCTTGAAGGTGCCGGGCTCCCCTTCGTCGGCATTACAGATGAGGTACACGGGCCGCGGATCGTTTTTAGGAAGGAATCCCCATTTCATCCCGGCCGGGAAACCGGCGCCGCCCCTGCCGCGAACCACCGCGTGCTTGACAACATCAAGAACTTCGGCCGGTGTCATGGCACGGGCCTTTGCAAGCGCCGCATACCCGCCGGATTTGCGGTACTCCTTGAGGGAAACCGGCGAGCCCTTGCCCCGGTTTTTCAGGAGGATATTGCAGGTTGAACCCCAGTGGGATTCGTCCGCCCGCTCGGGCATGACGCCATTTTTCAACGAATCGATCAGCGCATTAATTCTGGCAACCGTCATGTTTTCGTAATAAGTATCGTTGACCTGAATCACGGGGCAGGTACCGCAGGACCCGAGATCTTCGACAACAGACAGGGTGAACATCCCGTCGGCGGTGGTCCCACCCGCCCGGATGCCGAGCCGTTTTTCGAGATGGGCAAGGATCTCCTCTGCGCCGGCAAGCATGGCCGGGATGTTGGTATCCACCTGCAGATGGTACGTACCGACCGGTTTCGTGTTGAACATTGTATAGTAGGTGGCCACGCCCCAGGCCTTCGATCCGGTGACACCAATCCGGGAGGCGATCTCCCTGATATCGTCATGGGAAAGGGTGTTGCCTGATGCGCGCTGTGCGAGATCAAGCGCCGGCAGAAGGAGAGACTCCCTGTCCGGATACCGCACCGCAAGATCGTTGATCGCTTTGCCGACGGCTTCTTTGATCATGATTACCGTTCCCGAAAAATCAGTTAAAGTATACGTGAGGGCAGCGATGCCGCCCCCACTGTGTGAACACCAGACTTACGCTACCGCAGCCTTTGAAACCGGCTTTTTATAGGCAAGCGTAAGGATAAAACCGAGCCCCAGCATTCCCGCGGCGACTAAAAGTGCCACGGTAAAATTGCCCGACTTGGTCTTGATATATTCCATGAGCATGGGACCGATAACCCCGGCCGCACTCCAGGCGAGCAGGATCTTGCCGTAGATCTGGCCCATGTTTTTCGCGCTGAACGTGTCGGCCGCGAACGCCGGCATGGTGGCGAATCCGCCGCCGTAGCAGAGGAGTATGTAACAGCACATGACGGTGAACAGGACCGGATTCGTTACCTGCGGCAGGAAAATAAATACCGGGATCTGGGTCGCAAGGATCAGGAGAAATACGTTTTTCCTGCCGAGCTTGTCGGAAAGTGAGGCCCAGAATATGCGGCCGAGCCCGTTAAACAGGGAACCGATGAAAATGATGGTGCCCGCCACTGCCGGCGTAACGCCTGCCTGCTGCTGGGCCATGGGCGAGAGGTTCGAGAGCAGCGCGATGCCTGCGGTAACATTGATGCAGAGAATGCCCCAGAGGATATAGAACTGGTACATACCGAGCGCGCCTTTGAGGTCCACTGGCGTAACAACGACAGGTGCGGTCTTTGCCGCTTTTACCGGCGCGGGAGGCGTCCACCCTTCGGGCGGGTTCACCAGTTTCTGCGCCGCAGGAAGCAGCACAACGAGGAAAAGCGCACCGAAAAGCAGGAAGGTCTTTCCAAGTCCGAGCGAAACAATGGTAAGGGGCGCAATCTGGCCCATGATGGCGGCGCCGAGTCCAAAACCCATGACCGCAAGCCCGGTGATAAGACCGCGCTTGTCAGGAAACCAGCGAACCAGCACCGCTATGGGCGTCACATATCCCAACCCGTTACCGACGCCGGCGATAAGTCCATAGGTAAGATAAATCCCCCACAGGCTTCCCATTTTTTCCGCCACACCGGCCAGCAGCGTGCCGACGCCGAAAAGAATCGCCGCGAGCGTAGCGACCTTTTTCGCTCCTGCCTTGTCAACGAACTTGCCGCCGAACGCGGCAGCAAAACCGATGCAGAAGATCACGATGGTAAAAGCCATTCCCACCTGCGGACCGGTCCAGTTGTGGGCCTTCATAAGCGGTGTCTTGAACACACTCCATGCGTAAACCGTACCCAGCATGAGCTGCATGGCGATACCTGCAAGTGCGACCGTCCAACGATTCGGGACTGCTTGTGACATTGAAACTCCTTGATAAAATGGTGAATTTAAAAATCGGTTTTATCCTATAGGATTATTTGCCCATCGTGTCCGGTATTTGAATACCGGAGATACTTCAGCACTATTAATGTGATTTTATTCACATAAAATAATTTAAGACCCCTCTTTCCGCAAATGATTTCTCTTCACGTTTTCCATCAAATCACCCTGAGCGCTGGAACTGCGGGCCGGGAGGTCGGCCGCGCCGATGGCACCGGCGATAGCTTGCCGGCGGTTTTTTGGCGGATCAACGACAGGTTGCCGAAAAAAACGTCAACACGGCCTGATCCCCTCTGTTCGAGGGGATACTCCCGTGTTCCCCGATATTACCCGTCCTCTGCTGTTTCCACGGAAGCGACTCCGGTTGCCGCGAACGCCTTGCGTGCCGCCGCCTTCTCCCGCACCTTTTTCTCAATCTCCTCGAGCAGGTCCCGGTGCTCAACAAGAAAATCCCGGGCCTTTTCACGGCCCTGGCCGATTCGTTCGCCGTTATACGAGAACCATGCCCCGCTCTTCTCTATAATTTCCATCTCCGTTGCCAGGTCGAGCAGGTCGCCCTCGAACGATATCCCTTTGCCATAAAGAATGTCGAACTCCGCGTCACGGAACGGCGGGGCCACCTTGTTCTT
>JAFGOU010000053.1 GCA_016926315.1 Chitinispirillaceae bacterium | reverse complement strand
GGAAATGAAGTAAAACCTGGCCCGTTGCCGGTAACCCTCGACCGAATGGTCGCCCAGACGGTTGATGCTCCCGCCGGCTGCCAGAACGAACAGAAAATTATACTCGAACCAGAAGATATGCTCAGGCGAAGGGGCGATCGAATCCAAGCGCCGCCTCACCTCCCCGGGTGAATCAAACACGCCGTCCGTCGCGACCCCTTCCTCTCTAAGCGTATCGGTGATAAACTCACGGGCGAACCGCTGCTGGGTCTCCCGGTGTGAAAAGGCGCTCTTTATTGCCAGCTCTTTGGTAAATCCGTACCAGTCAACCCACAGCCTCTGATCGGCCGGATCAGGGGACCTGGAGAGCGCGACGCCCATTTCGTAGGTATACCTGCCCGAGGTTTTTATTTCGAACCTTCCTCCGGTCTCCTTACCGATGAGCCGGTAATTTTCAGCAGATTTTCCGCTTCCCGAATGAAACCCGATCGAGACGTCGAACAGGCGCGCGCGCGCCGAAAACCGCCGGATCTTGTCGAGCAGGCCGTTGTTGTCATCGTAGGGAATGTTCTTCTGGAAGCCGAAATTCGGCGCGATAAAATCGAATTTTACGCCGACCGTTTCGGCAAGCGCCAGACAGATCGCAAAGGTGTCCACCGTGGTTTCGCCCGGCAGTTCGTCAATGGAGAGCTCCCGCAAAAATCGCCGTCCCGTCTCTGTTGTGAAATTCTTTCGGCGGACCTCGACGTACCGCTGGTCGCGCTGCCTCATTTTCATCATGGCCGGCAGAAGGTAGGTTACTACCTTTTTCACCTCGAACTCCGCGATCTCCAGCCCTGAGGCAAAGAGACGCTCGACAACGGCGTCGAACACCTTCGGGTCCACAGTCCTCCTGAACGCGGTATCGAGCACGACAGGATCATCGATCATCTGGTATAATGCCAGCTCAGGGCTTAGATCATACGTTATATATGATGCGAACAGGCTTCCTTCCACCAGCTCGGGTTCGATCGCGTCGAAGCTGCCGCCGATCGGTTGGTGGTCCGCGTTGAATCCCCAGGGAATGCCGTTATGATGAAACCCATGCTTGAGCAGCGCGACGATCGAAGCGTGCGACATGCCCTGTACCGACTGGCCCTGATGACCCTCGGGCACCGATCCGCCGATAAACGGAAACGGCACCTTCTGAAGCCGGTCCGCGAGCATCGCATCGACATCATATACCAGTTCGCGCGGAATGGAGTTCTGGTTTGCGGTGAGCGGCAGGCGCAGCGCCTTCATTGCCCAGGCCACCGCAGGCCAGTGGAGCGTGGTAAACCGCGCGCCGATGCCAAGACTCGCGCGCTGTAAAGAGGAATCAGCCCTGGGGAAAACCGTGCTTGACGGATCATGCTCAAGCACTGCGTTCTTCAGGGCGATGAGGTTTTCCCACCAGAGCGGTATTGCCCAGAGAGCGTCGCCGCACTGTTCGATCCCCTCGAAAGCCGACCGTGCATCGGTAACCGCGACAAACGCGCAATCACCCGAGCGTTTTGACTCAGCAAGATACCAATTCACGCTTCCCAACGCGATCGATGAGCTGGGCCAGAGGATAATCCGTTGCATCTCCGGCACGTCCCAGCCCTTCGCGGCGTAATCCATGGCCAGGGCGACGTTATCCGCCTCTTCCCGAAGCTCCCGGACAAGCGCCGGATAATCGAGCGTGAGGTCTGGCGAGATCGCCGGGTTGTTTTTAATCAGGAGATCGTTTTCAACCAGGAATTTATTTATTCCCCGAATGCGCGCCCGGAGCGTTGCCGGTTTTTCCACTACGGTTGCAGTTTCCAAGAGTTCACCTCGTTAGTAACCGATGTTTTTTGCTATGTTATAAAATAACCCCCACATAACCACAAAACTATGGTGAATGTCGTCAAAAACTTATAAAGGAGTTCCAGAATGATGAATAAGTGAGCACTAAAAGAGGTGGGCGCCCCGCATCACGGCGGCCGTCTCCCCTTACGTGAGCCGGCACAGCAGGGCTGTCGAAACATTTTTTATCAACCTTACAACCACCACCGTACCGTTTGGTTACTTTACATACTCCGGCGGTTTGTCCAGGGTCAATACGATAAGCCGCTCACCGGTTTCGGTGCTTATGTCGGTATGGAGGCTGCGAAGTTTCCTGCGGGTTATGGATTTGATCATTTCCTCAATGATCCTCCGCCCGTTTTCAATCAGTTCGATGCGGACCTGCTTTATCAGTTCGCGCGCACGGACGCTGCGATCCGATTTTATTAGCGCGTGTTCCGCCCTGGTCAGCACTCCCTTGAGCCGGACGATGACCATATCGTCGATGAGATACGTTTTGGTTTCAAGCGGACCGCGCCCCATGTGCTCCTTCTCGAAACGTATCATCGCCTCGGAAATCTCAGCCTCGAGCTGGCCCCGGGTGCGAAGATGAGTGTTTCGTGTCATAGGGACATCCTGGGATACGCGCTATTCCTGCCGCCATACAGCATGACGCATTATGGCACTAATATAACTCCCGCACGGTGACCGTTCATCCGCAGATTTTGCCGATGCCACCCCTGCGGCAATAGTATCTTATAACCGGTCACGAGCAAGAACGGACTGCCTGCGGTACCCGTTTCCTCGGTCCCAGCCGGTAAAAGATAGGTTATACGTTATCATTCTTTAATTTATCCGGCAAGATCGATATAATAGGGAGGTATGGTCGGCATGTTTCCAAAGCCATGCAACGGTAAAAGGTGTTCTTTACGTTCATTTCGCGAAACCGGCGAACGACATAATGTTTTTTCGATTTTTTTCGAGCGCTTATACTCATAACAGCGGGCTTTCTGCTCTGCAGACCGTCCTGATCGGGTTTGCGGTATTTTTCATCATCGCGATCCTGGTGCTCTCCGCCAATTTTTTTACCGGCCTCATGGCGCTGATCGTTGTTCTCGCCCTGGCAGGCGCATTCTCGATAGTGTGCGCGCTCGGAGTGTTTTGGTACGTCAAGGGATATGTCGACAAAATCAGCAAGGGCAAACTCATCGCCCGCCGGTTCCAGAACATCGCGAAGTATTTCGAAAGTATTCTGCAGGACTCCACCGACATCATCTTTACGCTTGACACCGAAGGATTCATCCTGAAGTTCAACCGTGGCGCGCAGATGCACTTCGGCTATACGCAGGAAGAGATCGTCGGCAAACCGTTTTCGTACCTTTTTGTCAATGAGGCGGACAAACAGAAAGTCCTTACCGGCGTGCTGCTCACCGGCAAGACCATGAACGAAGAAATCCCCATGAAAACGAAGATCGGCGGCATCATTCTGGTCAACCTCAGCATGTCCGAAATGAAAAATGATTCCAACCAGATCATCGGGCTGGTCGTGACCGCCAAGGACATCACCGAAAAGAAAAAACTGGAAATGGAGCTCCTCAAAAAAAACGAGCTCCTGGGCAAGCTGGCGATCACCGACAGCCTGACCGGCCTTTACAACTCACGTTATTTCCACGAACAGATCAAGCGCGAACTCTCGCGCCTCAAGCGTAATCCCGGACGAAAGCTGACGCTGGTCATGCTCGATATCGACTATTTCAAGCAACTCAACGATACCGAAGGTCACCAGATGGGAGACCATACCCTCAAATCCCTCGCAAACGTCATAAAGGTTTGCATACGGAAAGACATCGATACCGCCTACCGTTACGGCGGCGATGAATTCATCATCATTCTCCCCGATACCGACAAGTCCCAGGCACACGTTGTCACCGACCGCATCCAGAAACAGTACGGCTCCTTCAAATTCGGCCCCACCAGCCTGTCGATGGGCATTGCCGAAGCGCTCCTCACCGAAGACGACCAGTCGCTCCTGCGCCGCGCCGACGAAGCGCTCTATACCTCAAAACGTGAGGGCAAGGCAAGGATCACCGTGGTGTAATTGCCGATTGCGAAATAACTGACGAACCGCGTTAAGGATTTTCAAATGGCGCTTTTACGCCAGATCACCAGGGTATCTGTTGATTTTGATTTTTCAATCCGCATGCGCCATTCCGCAATACATTAATATCCCCCCCGCAATCGCCACGTTCAGCGATTCGGCCTTGGTGCGGTCAATGGGAATGGAAATCGTCGCGCTGGCAAGTTCGATCAACTGCGGGCTGAGTCCGTTTCCTTCGCTCCCCAGCATCAGCACATGGCGAGGCTGAAACGATGCCGGCGCAGCCGGCATGCCGTCAACCGTGGCCGCCACGATTCCGTGACCGTTCCCCTTGAGCCCGGCTGCGCATTCACGGTACAAGCCGGTACGCCGTATCCAGACCGATACTACCGCACCGGCTGACCCTTGCACCGCCTTGGGAGAAAAAGGGTCGGCGCATCCATCGCTGAGAACAACCCCGCAATAACCAAACGCCGCCGCAGTGCGAATAAGCGTTCCCACGTTGCCCGGATCCTGGACGTGCTCAAGAAGCAGTATCCGCCCGCCGGCATCTGACGGCAGGGTCGCGGTGTAGGTCCCTTCCGGTATCTTTACAACAGCGGCGATCCCTTGCGGAGTGCGCGAAACCGCCAGTGACTTGAACTGGCGCGCCGTAAGCATCCTGACGGGAAATCCCGACAGATCGACGGATGGCTCGCTGTCACCCATGCTAAGGATCTCGCCGATGCTCGACGGAGCGCAAAGAGCAATCTGCCCGATGGCCCGGACCCCCTCCACGAGAAAATAGCCGCATTCGCGTCGATGGCGCGAAACGGCAAGGTCTTTGTACCAGGAGAGCGGTCTCAGAGTTTCACGTCCTCTTTAAACACCGGAAGCCAGGTCCCGGTAAGATGCAGCCGCCGGAGATTGTCAAGATTAAAAATAAATGGCCCGCCGGCATCGCCCGTTCCCGCCTCGGCGATCGCTTTCAATGCGTCCTTTTCGACAGGGGTCTCCTTCCCCTTGAGACGCCATTCATTGTCAAACGCTTCCATCGTTACCGCAATGCGCCCGCTGCGGTCCGCCCCACGAGTCAACCCTTCCGAGGTAAGAATAAAACCGGCATGGTCATAAGCGGCAAGCGGAAGGTTTTCACCGGGAAACGACCCGTTTTCCCGCCGCGAACGGAGAAACTCGAGATAAAGACTGAGAACTTTCCGATTATTGATCCTGACGGATTCACCGCCGCTGTCATCCCGGACGATGCCGATCATTTTTTTGAGTATCAGATGCATGAAAATATTTTCAAGTTCGGCATCGCCAAGCCCGGTAAGATTGTACAAGGTCTCCTTGAGCGGACCGAGTGGAACAAGGGCCTCCCGGTCCTTGTTTTTGCCGAGATCTTCGACGCACAGGAGAAGCACCCTGATGACCCCGGCGACCCCTCTTCTGACCGTCTCCGTTCCGCTCTGCGCAAGCGTGTCGACAAGCCGCTTCACCAGGGAGCGCAATGCCCCACCGAGCCATGACGGGATATTGGCAATGGTCGCGGCATAGGTCTCCTCGTCAACGGGTACCACGACGGAATCTTCAACCACCTGCGCGGTGGCGGTCCTTGGCTCCCTCCTGAGAAGCGACATCTCTCCGATGACGCTTCCGGGCCCTGCCGTGTCAATGACAACGGCCGTCTCGCCTTCATGCTTGAGCAGCCTGATCTTTCCCGACCGGACGACGAACATATCGGTCCCCGGCTCCCCTTCGATATAGAGAAGTGAACCGCGTTTACACAAGCGCTCCGGACGAGCGACCGTTTTTCTGGCAGCCCCACCCTTTATGGCCGACGATACGCCTGAGCCATGCATCATACGGCCTCCACCGCCATTTCGAATTTCGGCAGCCATTCCTTGATCTTCTTTATCCTGACGAGCCGTTCTTTCTGAAAAATAATAAGGGTATCGTCCTCAAGGGGAAGGACAACGATGAAACCGCGCTTGTTCAATTCCTGGAGGCTTCTCTCAAGGGAAGCATGATCGCTCTGATCGGCAAGATCTTCGACCAGGGCCGATTTATACAACGACGTGCCATCGGGGGTCTCCTGCCCCGATTTCTGCGCAACATAGGCGATATTACTGAGCGTAGCCACCGTTTCAGACGCGATATCAGCCTCTTTAAACCGCTCGCCGCGCCCTTTAAGCTGCAGGTACTCTTCATACAATTTCAGCGCTTCCCTATCCACCGATTCGATCCATGTTTCCCGTCCATCCTGGCCCGTATGCCGCTTGATCAATCCCCTCTTTCCCAGACTGTCAAGAATCGTCAGCAGTTCCTGTTCCTTTAACCGGCCGATCGTTGCCCCGTCCTCCAGCATACCGGCGAGGCCAACTCTCAACCGGTCTTCACTGCCGCTTTCCGCATGCCGCAGAAGAAGCAGCAACAGCTGAACGATCGAGCGTTCCGGATCGCGCAGCGGACTGTGATCGCTGCTTTGTCGCACCGTGTGCAATGTCGTCACAATTTTTTTCAACATGGCAAAGAGCCAGGGTGGAATCGTTTCGGTAATATGCTGTAGTTCCTTCTGGTGTATAATCAGTACCCGCGTGGGTTCAACCGCTACCGCGGTAGCCGACCGGGCATGGTTTCCAAAAAGGCTCTGCTCCCCGAGCACTCCTCCCGGCCCCGCGACAGACAGTGGTACTTTACCCTCGGGCGTGTTCTTGAAAATCCCGACCTTTCCCTCCTGGATAAGGAACATCTCTTTTCCCTGAAGCCCCTCCTCAAAAAGCATTTCTCCGGTATTAAACAAGCGTTGGACAGGACCATCGATTCCGATATTCTGATCAGGCATCACCATGGTTGCTCCACGGCCCCGGCGCCATGCATCGGGCGAGGCTAAAAAAAAGGAAGACAACGCGGTCTTCCTTTAATGATACCGTAGTAAAGCAGGTTTGAAAAGAGCGAACTATTTTTGCTCCTGTATACGGGTAGCCTTTCCTGTCCTTTTCCTCAGATAAAACAGCTTCGCCCGGCGCACTCTTCCTCGCTTGATTATCTTGATTTCGGAAACCAGCGGAGAATGCAGCGGAAAAACACGTTCGACATAGATATTCCCTGAAGATTTTCGAACGGTCACGGTCTTTCCGAGTCCGGAACCCTTTGTCTGGATAACCGTACCCTGAAATTGCTGTATCCGTTCCTTGTCTCCTTCCCTGATTTTTAGTGAGACGTTGATGGTGTCTCCCGGCGTGCAGACGACCTTACGGTCGACAAGATGCTTTCGTTCAACCGCCTTGATAATTTCGCTCATTTATTCCTCCTGTAGGATTTGGTTTGTTTTCTATTTTTCTTTATTAGTTTACAGTTAACAGTTTCCAGTTAACAGTAAAAAAGCCCTAACAGACCCGACTTCCTGACAACGGTAAACTGTCAACTGGTAACTTTTTTAAGCAGATCCGGCCTTACCTTTTTCGTTATTGCCATTGCCTGTTCCCGCTTCCATGCCTCTATATTGACATGGTGACCGCTCAACAATATTTCCGGCACCCTCATTCCCTCGAATACCTCTGGTCTGGTATACTGGGGACAACTCAGAAGCCCGTTATAAAAAGAGTCGGCTTCCGCGCTCTCGAGGCTGTTTAGCACTCCGGGAACGAGGCGCGTTATCGCATCCACCAGCGCCATCGCCGGAACTTCACCGCCGGAAAGCACGTAATCGCCGATTGAAATCTCCCGGTCGATGTACCGCTCCCGGACACGCTGATCGATTCCCTTGTACCGCCCGCATAAAAGGATCAACGCCTGTTCGCCGAGGAACGACTGCACCACCGTATGATCGAGCTGCTCTCCCTGCGGTGAAAGGAAAACCACCTTCGGTTGCAGCGCGGCATGCCGCTCCCTGCTCGCCTTGATGGCAGCCGCCAGCGGTTCCGGTTTGAGCAGCATGCCGGCGTCCCCGCCGTAAGGATAATCATCAACGGTCTTATGCCGCAGGTCAGCGGAAAAATCGCGGATATTGTGCAGTTCGATCGATACCAGCCCGCGTTCCTGCGCCCGTTTAACAATGCTGTCGTTAAACACCCCGGTAAACATGTCGGGGAACAGCGTCAGTATATCAAAGAGCATGAAACCCATCCATCACATTCTATAATTCGAGCAACTCTTCAACGAACGATTCGTGCACCGTGATCCTCTTCTTTTCAGTGTCGATCCGCTCGATCGCCTGCGCCGAAAAGGGTAGCATCACCGATCCCCCCTTTGTAAGCGCCACCTCGATGGTGTCCATCGAGGGCAAATTATGCACCTCGACAACCGTTCCGATCAGTTGGTCACTTGCATCGCCGAACACCTGCATGGCGTTGAGCTCATAATGATAGAACTCATTGGCGCCAAGCGCCGGGAGCGCGCCATTCTCTATGAAGATGAGCGATCCGCGAAGTTGTTCAGCCAGGGTACGCTCATCAATTCCCTCAAACCGGCACTGATACCCGCCCGGCCGCGCATCGATCTCCTCGACGACCACGCTTCGCGATCCTTCGATGTCCCTGCCGATACGCACGGTACAGGGCGGTTGAAGCGCGGTAACGGTATTGCCGAATGCTTCAATACCGCACCTGCCGTCGAGACCGACGGCCCGACGCACGATACCGATCGCTATCCATTCCGTTGCCATGATCGTTTACGAAAGCCTGTCGAAGCGTTACGGGCTCTTCTTCTCGGGTTTCGGCTTCGCTTTGCGTTTCCGCTCAGGAAGACGGTCGAGACCCGCGGATTCGAGCGGCAAGCCCTTGGCAAGCGCTTCAATCTTCTCCCATGCACGGTCCTGCCTGAGCAGGTTGAGCACGGTCTCGGACGGTTCCGCTCCCTGCTTGAGCCAGTACGCGACACGCTCCAGTTTGAACTGGAACTGTTTCGGGTTCGCCTGAGGATTGTAGGTGCCGACATTCTCAAGGAACCGTCCATCCCGTTTCATGCGGCTGTCCGCAACGACGACGCGATAACACGCGACTTTCTTTCTGCCCACCCGGGCCAATCGGATTTTAACTGACAATCGGTACTCCTGTGTAAAAGGTTGACAATAGTGTATTATCCCTTCGATTCCCGAACCGAATTTTAAAAAGGCGACAGACTCCGCATCGCCGCGGCCTGGCCGCGCTTGCCGGCGATCTTATTCACCCGTTTCATCATTACCTTTATCGAATCAAACTGTTTGAGCAGCTTGTTTATGTCCTGTACCGTGGTACCGCTGCCCGCGGCAATCCTGCGCCGCCGCTGACCGTCGATGATATGCGGCTTTTCACGCTCGCCATAGGTCATTGAATAAATGATTGCCTCTATTTTATCAAGCGCTTTGTTGTCCATTTCCGCCCCGGCAAACTGGTTGCCGATCCCCGGAATCATGGAAACCAGTTCGCTCATCGGTCCCATTTTTTTGATCTGTTTGAGCTGGTCGAGAAAATCCTGGAGCGAAAAAATATTTTTCCTGATCTTTTTTTCGAGTTTGACGCTCTTTTCGAGGTCAACCGATTCCTGAGCCCGCTCCACCAGTGAAACAATGTCGCCCATTCCCAGAATGCGCGATGCCATGCGTTCCGGATGAAACAACTCGAAACCGTCGGGTTTTTCGCTGACGCCCACGAACTGGACCGGCACGCCGGTCACGTCGAGAATCGAAAGCGCGGCGCCGCCTCGGGCGTCGCCGTCCATCTTGGTGAGTATCACGCCCGAAAAATCGATCTCCCGGTGGAACTCGGTCGCCACGTTGACCGCGTCCTGGCCGGTCATGGCGTCGGCAACAAAAAAGATCTCGTCGGGCTTTACCGTATCGCAGATCGACTTCAACTCCGCCATCATCTCGGTATCGATATGGAGGCGGCCGGCGGTATCGATGATGATAAGGGTATTGCCTTCGCGCTTCGCGCGGTCGATTGCCGCGCCCGCTATGTCGATGGGTTTCGCCGCACGGTCGGAAAACACCGGTATGGCGAGCGCCTTGCCGAGTGTTTCGAGCTGGTCGATGGCGGCCGCTCGATACGTATCGCAGGCGACAAGAAGCGGGCGATGCCCCTGTTTGCGATAAAACAGGCCGAGCTTTGCGCAGGCCGTGGTCTTTCCCGAACCCTGCAACCCGGCCATGACGACCACATTGGTACGGTTTGTATGAAACCTGAGCTGCCGGGCGCTTCCGCCCATCAGACCGGTAAGCTGGTCGTAGACAACCTTGACAAACTGCTGCCCCGGAGTGATGCTCTGCAGCACCTCGGCGCCGACCGCACTTTCCTGCACAAGCGTTGTGAACTTTTTTACCACCCGGTAATTAACGTCCGCTTCAAGCAGCGCGCGCTTGACGTCACGAACCGCCTCGGCAATGTTCTCCTCCGAGAGCTTGCCGCGACCGCGGATCTTCTTGAAGACCGCCTCGAACCGGTTTGAGAGTTCTTCGAACATAAGCATAGTAAACAGGCATATGCCTCCACGGCGTATCCGCGAAAACACTGCCATTTAGGGCAATCTTATAAAATATGTTGCGGAAGGGAGGAGGGACAAGGAAGGAAATCAGGGCACAGCGCCGCACCATTAGTGCGAAGATTTTTCACTCCACAGCGCTGCACCCGTCCATTACAATACCTGTCTATTTGACAATTTGCGTCAATTTGGAAATTGCGGAAGAGCCGGACTGCAGTTTAACGATATAAATGCCCGCAGGCATCGTTTCGGTCGCAACGGCTACCGAATAAATACCCTGCTTTTGAAATTCGTTAACAACACTTTTAACGGCCTTTCCTGAACCATTATACATTTTTAACGTGACGAAAGCGGATCGCGGCAGGTCGTAGGAAAGAGCCAGGGTGCGATAGGAGCTGCTGTTCGTGCATTTCAGACGATCGGCCGAAATTGACGCCGGTGCTGTTGTCTTTTCCACATTCGTCCTCATCACGGAAATCATCGAAATCATCGGATCGCCTATGATGCAATACCCGTAATCCCATAATACAAAATAGGCCCAATCCCGTGTATTGTTTATATACGGCGTAAACCATTCCAGATATGCCTGCCCTATGCAATAATTCTTGCCCATAAGGTCAAAAAGCAGTTGACCTTTGTGCCCGAGCCACTGCCCTGTTTTGGTTCCGCTGATAACCACCAGAGAGGTCGGACTCTCGGAATACACATAGCTGCCCACCACATACCCGCGATTGGTGCACGCGACCCAGTCGGCCACATGGCAGCCATCGTGCGCGTAACCAATGGGTACGGGTTTTGCATTATAAATCGTAGTGTAATTCAGGCTTCCTCCGGTATGAAACGAATGAGCGGACCAACCGGCATGGCACCATAAATGCACGAACGAGTAATCGGTTTTCAACGTGGTATTCAACCACGATTCACGGGTTCCGGTTCCCCTGACAATACCGGTATTTGCCGTTCCATATATGCTGCTCACATAATTCGTGCTGCTTTGCCAATCCGGCTCGATGTGAACGTATGCGGATTTTTTAAGAGGTATGTTTCCCGCCCAATAATTATGATTTTTATCAAAATACCGGGCCATAAGATCGACCTCTTTACCAAAACTCCCCATTGTCTTCGTATCGATCCTGCCCAGGAAAACCTCCGGAGCCCTATCCCCTGAACCGGCCACATGCGTTTCATACCTTCCGTCCCCGCCGTCATCCCCCCACGTGCCGTCAAGATCAGAATAAAACAGGTCACAGGCGAAATACCCGCCGTACCGCGTATCCGGATCAAAAAACATCGCCGGTGCGAACTGGCCAATCATTATTACCCCGTTCAATCCGCCGTTCGTGTAATACCCCTTAATAAGGTCCTTAAGCTGAACCGGCGTCCCGCCCCTGATCGCTTCCACTTCGACCTTGCAACCGTACGCCCCGCCGATATCCTGGATATAACGGTCGATCTTCGGTTTGAGCGTTGTATTCGAATAAAGACTATCAAGGACCATCACCAACACCCGGCGAATGGGAGTCGGAACGGCGGAGGGCGGCGGTTCAGGCAAGCCTTTATATGCCGTAAAATGTGCGGTTCTTTGCAGCGGTGTCACCGGATTCTGCTCAAAATAAAGCGCATGCAGCCTTTCAATTTCCGCTTTATCCTCAAGTGTGAAGCCGCGCAGGCTTTGTAGTTCCGCTTCCCTTTGGGCATCGGGAGACTCCTGCGCACTTACGACTGGGGTCAATGAAAACACCGCGCAAAGAAAACTGAAAGCAAAAATCCTTTTAACCATATCGCCCTCCCTCTCTGAGGTGATGTGTTGTTTGTAACAGACAGGTGTGGCACTCTATATAGAGTGCACCCCTAATATTCAGTTGTATCCTAAAACCTAATATAAGGCAGTATCAGGTAATATATCAACATTTTTTAAATTTTTCTTAAGTATTATGCCAAAAAGTGAGTTCCTGCCATTCACGCGGGTGCCTCTCCCGCGTCTCCTCTTCACGCTGTTTCTGTTCACCGTAGCACGGTTTTGATTTTCAATACCGTCGATTTGTGGTACGATTGCGGTGTAAGCCCGGTCGAACGCCAGTCAAACCCGGCCGTGAACCAACCCTATTACGGGCCGTTCACAGGCTGTCCGGTCATGAGCACCTCACGAGCGACGCTGTTTCATCTGCTGCATCTCCGAGACTGCGGCGATACCATGCACTATTCTCCACTTTTTCATGCAAAATAACTTTTTACTGTCGAACTTGGGTTAAACGTCCCGTTCTGTTCTCACGGGAACCATTGAATTTTGGGCAATTTTACATAACATGTTGCGCAAGGGGTATGGGACAAGGAAGGTGATGAGGGTCTTCTGTCGTTCGCCAGATAATGGGTAGACCGGACATCGCTGACACAAAAAAACAAATGTGTTGTATTCAAAATAATAGTTCATTATCTTACCATCGGTTGACCGGATAGCGCTTCTTGCAGACAGGGAATAGCATCGTATCGAAAGATCGATGATTGCAGTCGCAAGAAGCACCGGAATAGGGGACAGTGATCTTGTACTAAGGTATTTTTATCTTCCAGAACATAACCGCTTTTGAACGTTTATTGATATCAGATCAGGGTATGGCAAAGGCCATGGCAGGGCTTGATAAAGTAACCGTTACTCCATAAATTAAGAGTTCAGAAACTTCAACAAAGGACCAGTGTATGAGTCAGCAAAGGGGTAGAGTAGCGACCCTGATTGCCGTTTTACTGGCAAGCGCGTTGTTAAACGGAATATATGCCGATATCACCAGCGGTCTGGTGACCCATTTAAAGCTTGGTGAAGGGAGCGGCACGACCATCGGCGACGCCTCGGGCGCCAATCATGGCGGAACGCTCTACGGGACCATCAGCACCGTTTCACCAGCCACGTGGCAATCGACCGGAAAATATTCGAACTGCGTTCATTTCAACGAGGCAACCAACGGGACCGTGGTTTCGAGTTCGACGGCGACATTTTCCGGATATAATCCGGCGAGTGCGCTGCTCATCGGCGCCGCGAACAACAGGGACAACAACATGTTCTACGGCGGCGCGTTGGACGATATCCGGATCTATAACCGTGCTCTAAGCGCGAGCGACGTCAATGAGCTGTATACCTACAATCCGTCCACACCGCCCTCGATCACGACCCAGCCGGCAAGCCTTTCGGTATCCGAAGGACAGAGCGCGACGTTCAGCATTGTTGCGACCGGGAATCCCGCGCCGACGTACCAGTGGCGGCGAAACGGGAGCAACATATCCGGTGCGACCTCGACCAGCTACACGATCGCCTCAGCGGCCATGACCGACAGTGGCGCGGCATTTTCGTGCGTCGTGAGCAATTCAGGTGGGAGCGTGACGAGCAACAACGCGGTACTGACGGTGCAGAGGAACCTGCGGCGCCAGGATTCACCGGCTCTCGTGGCACTCTACAACAGCACTGGCAACCCGAACTGGACGAATAAAGCAAAAGGGGTATCCACTTGACTGACCAAACACTTAAAAAGACATCAGTCGCTCTCCTTCGACAAGCTCAGGACGAGCGGAATTGTTTGAATTT
>JAFGOU010000594.1 GCA_016926315.1 Chitinispirillaceae bacterium | reverse complement strand
GGTGTCTTCGAGCCACGCCATGGTGGTATAGGAGGAGATCCTGCGGTGCTCATATTCGGAAAAAACGATATCCAGGTACCCTTTATTGCTTTCGGTCTGACCGCCCGACATGCGTGACGATTTACCCACGCCTACGATGGCGTTTATGGTTTTAACCGAAGCGACGTCATCGGGCATGGATATAAGCAGCGCCTCGGGTATTCTGAGCGCCTTATCGGTAATGCCGATATCCTGGGAGACCGGCCCCTCGACCTGGATGGATACCACCTCAGGCTCGACAATGGGAAAAAATACGATACCCGGCCCGAATTTCCCGTACGAAAAAATTCCAAGCACGACAAAAACGACGCAAAACAAGGCAAGAAGAGCGGGATGGCGCAGCACGAGCCGCAGGAGGCGCCGGTAAAAATCCTTAAAACGTTCGAACCCCGTTTTTTGGCCTTTAGCTTCAAGCCGCTGCGCCTCCTTATTGGTCATGGTCAGTGAAGCAAACACAGGATTGAACACGAACGCGACGAACAGGGAACCGGATAATGTGATTGCCACGGTTATCGGCAGGTATTTCAGGAAATCACCCATGATACCCGGCATCCAGAGCACCGGAGCAAAAGCCACTACCGTGGTAAGGGTTGCGGTGAACACCGGGACCATCACTTCCCGGGTCCCATCGAGCGCTGCCTGAAACCGCGTTTTTCCCATGCCAAGATGGCGATAGATGTTTTCAACCACCACGATACCGTCGTCGACCAGCATGCCAAGCACCATGACCAAGGTAAAAAGCACCACCATGTTGAGCGTAATGCCCATATAGCTGAGCGCGATGAATCCCATTGCCATGGAAAAGGGAATGGCGGTGGAGATGAAGAGCGAATTCCTTGTTCCGAGGAAAAAGCTGAGCCCCAAAAGCACCAGAAGTATTCCCATAAGCAGATGATTCTGCAGTTCGTCGACCATATGCTTGATGTTTTTCGACATGTCGAAGGTGATCTCATAATGGGTCCCCGCCGGCCAGGACGGTTCCTCTTCGGCCATAATCTTTTTCGCGTCCTCGACGATCCTCACGATGTCCTCGCCGGTCCGTTTGGTGATCGAAAGCGTGAGCGACGGCTTGCCGTTGGTCCGCGAGATGGACTGCCGGTCTCTCGTATAGGTAAACGCCACGTTCGCCACGTCCTTGACCCGGATCATTCTCCCGTTGATTGAACGGACAACAAGGTCCTTGAACTCATCGATGGCCTTCAGCTCACCGGTCACTTTGAGGGAAAAGCGGAACCCGGACGCAAGCATGGTACCGCCCGGAATGTTCATATGCTGATTTGAGATCGCCTGCGATATGTCGCGCAGGGAAAGGTCGTATTGCCGCAGAAGCGCGGGGTCGACATCGATCGCTATCTCCTTTTCCCGCTTTCCCTGCACCCTGGCCTCGAGAACGCCGGGGATCCTTTCGAAACGGTCCTTGAGATCGTCGGCGAGCGACTCGAGACGTTCCATATCATAATCGGCGTACAATGCAAAATTCGCGATCGGGATGGACGAGAAATTAAGTTCCTGCACGATCGGGTCGTCGGCATCGGCCGGCAAATCCCCTTTCGCCTGGTCGACCTTGTCTTTGACACGGCGGAGAGCGTCTTCGATGTTAATCGACGGGTCGAACTCGAGAAAGATATTGGAAAAGCTCTCGTTCGAGGAACTGGTCATCTTTTTGACCCCGTCGATCCCTTCGAGTTTATCCTCGATCTTTTGCGTGATAAGGTCTTCGATTTCCGGCGGATTGGCGCCGGGGTACACGGTGGTGACGAAAATGTACGGGATTTTAATTTCAGGAAACGCCTCCCGCCGCATGCCGATAAAGCTGACGAAACCGGTGATAAACAGGATCACCGCCAGCACGATCACGGAGACGGGGTTTTTAAGGGCGGTTTTGGTCATACTGTTTTCCTTGTTCCCATCTGAAGTTAAAAGTTGACAGTTGTCAGTTGCCAGAAATTATTGCGGCACAGCGGATCTCAGGGGTAACGACGAGCTGAAAACCGGCGTTTTTTTTAATAGTGAATTTTCGTACCCTCGCTGACCTGAAAGGCGCCGGTCACGATGAGCGTATCGCCGGCTACAAGGCCTCCAGTGACAAGCGTGCTGTCGCCGGCCGTAACACCGGTCTTCACCAGGCGCTGATGCGCCTTTCCCTGCTCAGCGACCATGACCGTAAGCCCGTTTTCCAGATGGAGAAGCGCGGCCGACGGAATGACGACCGCCTTTTGGTAGTTTTTCCGCAAAATCCTGGCGCGGCCGACCATACCCGGCCGGAGCATGCCATCCTTATTCGCTACCATAATGCGGGCGGAAACCGTGCGCGACCGTGAATCGACCGCCTGGTCGATGCTCGTTATTTTTCCTTCAAATAACCGGTCGGGTTGCTGCAACAGGCTGAACTCCGCCTTCATGCCCGTGGCGTATCCGAACGCCTCGCTTTCCGGCAGGGCGATCACTGCTTCGAGTTTGTCAATACGCGACAGGCGAACGGTCGGCATGCCCGGAGCCACGGTCTGAAACCGCTCGATCGTGCTGCTGACAAGAACACCGTCAAACGGCGCCTGGCAGCGACAATCCTCATACGCCCGTTTTGCCGTGGCAAGCATCATGCGGGCGTTCTGATATGCCAGGTTCGCGCCGTCAACCGCGGAACTTCCCAGCGTCCCTTTCTCAACGTTTATTTTTGCCCGTTCAAGATCTCCTTTGGTCACCTGGACCTGGGCTTTGGCCGCTTCAAGAGCGGCCTCATATTT
>JAFGOU010000593.1 GCA_016926315.1 Chitinispirillaceae bacterium | reverse complement strand
TCAACCGCGACATAACCGAACTTCGGAAGGCCGAGCTCGCTCTCAGGCAGCGGGAATCGGAACTGGCCGAGCAGAACGTGCTGCTCCACCAGAAAAATGCGGCATTGCGCGAACTCATGCGCCAGGTGGATGCCGAAAAGAAAAAAACTGGGGACCTGATTCAGGCGAACATCGAACAACTGGTGTTGCCCGCGCTGGCAAAGCTTAAAACCCGCTGCCGTGAGCAGGAACGGGTTTATGTGGCCATGGCTGAAGATAACCTGAGGGACATTGTTGCACCCTTCGGGTCGGGAATGTCGGGCAGGATCAACCATCTGACGTCCAGGGAGATCGAATTGTGTACCATGATCAAGCAGGGGATGTCGTCAAAAGAGATCGCCCGGGCGCTTGCCATTTCACCGCGCACCGTTGATACCCATCGCAACAGGATCAGGAAAAAACTCGGCATGAGCGGTCCGGAGATCAATATGGCGACGTTTTTAAAAAACGAGCTGCATCGCGCTTGACTCCCGGCTCACGCCGGAAGCAGCGGTTCCCGCAGGAACCGAACACCCGTTTTTTCCGCGTCGTCGAACGCTGCGGCGCTTCCGAGAATTGCGATTGCGGATGTTGGCGCCGATAGAACCGACTGAGCGGCGGTGGCAAGCTGCTGCGGGGTGGCGCCGAGCAGTGCCGCGCGCATTTCCGAGCGTTTTTCCGGCGTGTAACCGCAGAGCCGGTCGAGCGTTTCCCCGAATCCGCGGCCGTGCGGTGATTGGGGCTGGTCGATCCTGCCGATGGCGCCGATAATGCTTGTGTCAAGCGCTTCCCGGTCGAGAGGACCGGCAAACCCCTTTTGGAAATGGTCGAGGGTCGCGGCAAGGTTCGGATCGCGGTACGACGCACAGGTGAAGAGCGGATGTCCGAAGGTCGTAACCGCCATGCCGCCGTAGGCGCCGCCCATGACGCGTACCTTGTCCCAGAGGTAGCCGGTCGAAAGGTGACGGGCAAGGAGGAACAGATGGGCGTGTTTCCGCGGATGGAAGGGGTCGAGCCGCCATGCGCGCGCGACAAAATTGACCGCGGCGTTGATCTCGATCGCCGCGGGCGGGCCCGGGGGCGGAAGCGGGGGCAACAGGGCGGGCGCTGCCACGGGCAGCAGGGGGAGATCGTTGACAAATGAAGCCATGTCGTTGACAAGCGATTCTGGATCGTCGGCGGTAATGGAGACCGCGCATGCCCCGCCATTGAGCACGATCCAGTGCAGGCGGTTAAGGTGGAGCGCTATATCGCCGGCGGCATCGCGTCGCACCTGGCTTTCGAGGAAGCGGAGCTGGCTCACGCCGCCCATGAGCTCTTCGATATGCCGCGACGACGAGAGTCGTGCGCCGGCAAGAAGCATGGCCATCTGGTGTCCGTTGCCGATGACCGCGGCGTTGAGTCCGTTTCGCATTTCGAGTAGAATATCCCTGATCTGTTTTTCATGTGAAAGGTCGGGATGCAGAAGACGGTCGCGGAGGAGGTCGAGCAGTTCCGGAAAACGGGGCCGCAGGCACTTGCCGTGGACAAACGAGCGGAACAGGAGCGTTTCGGCCGAATCGGTCGTTGTTTTGCAGACGGCAGAAGTGCCGATGCCTCCGGTAAAGAGAGCGGTACGGGTGGCCATCTGTTCGTAGGAAAAACCGGCGGCGCCGCAGCGGCGCAGTATCTCGAGGTAGAGCGGCACGAACGGAATCAGGGCGGGCGGTACCCTGGCAAGGTCGAAGCCGAGGTCAAGATACACAATCCCCGAGGTGAAAATCGGATGGCAGTAGACCGGCGCGCCGCCTGCCGATCCGGTCACACAGGGAACGGTGATCCCTTTTTCCGGCAGATCGGCCCGGGTTAGCCGCGGCAGGGTCGCCAGGTTTTCGGGAGCGGCCGTTGCCGCCTGCCTTTTTTTCAAGGCGGAGGTGATTTCGGCATGCCGTTTCCTGTCTTCTGCGGTAAACGCGGCCGAAAGCCGTGCCGCCTGCCGCTCGCTTTGCAGTTCCAGCTCTTTCCCTTTTTTCGACGAGGCGACGATGACCGAACGCAACCGGTGCTGGTTATCGACAAGAAAGGTTCCGACCAGCTCCTTGAAAAAACGGTCACCAGCCCCCATCCGCTTCTTGAGCTCGTTGAGCGGCCCCTCGAACGCAAGGTGTGCCAGTGGATCGCCGTCATAGAGCCAGGAGTTGTAACAGCGGTCGGCAAGCCGCACGTGATGGGGAAAGTGTCCGCCGCTGATCTCCCTGAGGTGAAACTCCACCTGGCGCACTGCGCCTTCGAGCAGTTCCCGGTCCGGCCCCTTGTCCATCTGCTGGCGCAGGGTGTCGAGGATGAGCGTTTCGATTTTTAGAGCGTGTTCAGGCCTGCTTTTGCGCAATCCGGCGTGGAAGGTGCACTGTACCGCTTCGATACCGAAACCGCAGAGGTCGTCGAGGTCTTCGCCGAGCCCGGAATCGACCAGCGCGCGTTTAAGCGGAGAGCTTTCGGTACCGAGAAGGTAGTGGCTGAGCACGGTGCCGGTCAGGGTAAGGAGCGGATCGGAGCTGGGCCCCACGATCCACGACAGGAGCACGGTGGCGGCGCCGTCGTCTTTTTCCGGCGCGGGCGCCTCGAGCGCGGCCGCCCTGGGCGCGCTCCAGAGTGGCTGGGGTCGTATGACGGAATCGGGGGTAATGGCGTCGTACTCGCAAAGATAGCGGTCGTTCAAAAACCGCAGGGAGGTCGCCGAGGGGATGGCGCCGTAGAGGACGATATACGAATTTGACGGATGATAGTACTGCCGGTGGAACGAAACAAAGCGCTCGTAGGTGAGGCCGGGAATGTGTTCCGGCTCGCCGCCGGACTCGAATGCGTAGGTGGTGTCGGGCATGAGGCAGGCCATGGTTTTACGCGCGACGTGGCTCGAGAAATCGGAAAAGACCCCCTTCATTTCATTGTACACGATTCCCTTGATGCTGACGGGCCCGTTCGTATCCTCCACCTCGAAGTGCCACCCTTCCTGGTAAAGCGTGTATTCGGTGATGAGCGGGTGGAACACCGCGTCGCAGTAAACGTCGACCAGGTTGAAAAAATCCTTTTCCACCTGGGAGGCAACGGGATAGACGGTCTTGTCGCGGTAGGTGAGCGCATTGAGAAAGGTCTGGAGCGATCCCTTGAGCATCTCCTGGAACGGGTCTTTGACCGGGAATCGGCGGGAGCCGCCAAGTACCGAGTGTTCCATGATATGCGGCACGCCGGTATTGTCGTACACCGGGGTCCGGAACGCGATGCAGAAAAGGTTTTCTGGGTCGTCGTTATAGAGATGGAGCAGCCGCGCGCCGGTTTTCTGATGGGTGAAAACATAGGCCGTTGTCCGCAGCTCATTGATCGGCTGGATGCGGTCGACATGGAAGCCGTGCAGGATAGTGTCGGGTTGTATATCCTGGGCGGGCGTCTTGCTTTCGGTCATTGGGTGCCTTTCCCGGAAAGAGTGCGATGGCGCGATGCAGAAAAATATACTGTTGCTTGATCGCACACCAACGATGCTGAATGACGGGCTGTGTTGTGAGGCCCTGCGATTCATTGCAGCACCATTCGCGGTGAACGCGCGGCCCAGAAAGTTTTTTCCTCGGCAATCCGCAATCGACAATCTACAATTTTTTATTACCTTGTATGCACCCAAAATCCCACCGCAGAGGCGCAGAGGACGCGGAGGAAATGCATTGTTTTGATTTTGGTCATCCTCATTTTTTCTCTGCGCACTCTGCGTATTTC
>JAFGOU010000592.1 GCA_016926315.1 Chitinispirillaceae bacterium | reverse complement strand
TCAACCGGAGGCAGCAGTGCCGCCGAGTTGTACGGGGAGCCCTGTATGCTGACAAGGGAATCGAGGGGAACGTTGTCAACGTTTTCCTCGTTCCTGAAAAACCAGCGACAGAGAAGGTTTTCCCTTTCGACGTTGCCGCCAGTCAGGCTGCTGCCCGAATCGAGGGACGCGGCAGCGCTGTCGCATACCAGAAAATAGCGGTATCCCTCGTCAATGGGAACGGTGTCATCGGCGTCGTTGAATGGAAAAACAGCGTCAATCTTCCCCGTATCGCGTAAGGGGTCATAAAACACCGCGGCGGAGTCCTTCTTGAGACGCACTATTTCGATCCAGTTCACTGACGGATTATGGTTGATTGAAATAGCAGGTTCAAGAATGTGGAATCTGCTGTTGTAGCGCACCGTCAAGGTTGATTCGACGCGGTGTTTTCCATTGACGAGAGCGAATATCTTTATGTTTACCGAAGACATCTGCAGCAGCGGTTCCAGCGCATCCAGCCCGAGCCCGGCGCCGGCCAGCGCGGCCGTCAGCCACTGGTAGGGCGGATAGCCGGGGAGTTCGAAAATACGGGCCGGAATCATGCCGGCTATGCTGTCGAGCGACTCGATCAGCGCCGAAACCGGCACGGAAGAAAACGGCTCGGGGAAAGGAACTGCGGCGCCGGAAGGCATCAGGTCGGCAACGGTCATGTCGCCGCCGAAATGTACGGTAATGACGTCCGGAGGCACCACGAAATCAAAAACGGCCGAATCGGTTCCGCCTCCGAAATATTCGCGGTAGCGTCCCGGAACCATGTATCCCGAAAGGCTTTCCGTGTCGCCGAAGGTGTCTCCGAGAACGTTGTCAGTAATAACACGGGTTGACACGGTCCACTGTATGCCGCTCACCCGTTCACCCGCGAAATACGAACGAAGGGTCACCGTATCGCCCGGGGCTGCCTCGGCAAGCGTTTTGTTGTCGTACACAAACGCCAGCGTGCGCACGCGGTCGTTCTCCACCCGTTCGTACCGTGTCGGAAACTGTATCCCGCACATGATAATCATCGTCATAAGAAGCGGCGGAACAAGGCGAACGGTTTTCATGGGCACCTCGTTAAAAATCGGCCCTTACGCCGAGCGACGGGATGAAAGGGAACGAAATGTTGGTTTTCTGGGAATAATCGTAATTATACACGGCGAATTCAGGACTTGCATACAGGTAGAAAAACACATTCTGGCAGTCCAGATAAAAGGATATGATCCATTTGTCAAATACAAACTTCTTGTCGACACGCATGTCGGTCTGGAGGAACGGGCCTGCGCGTGATGAGTTTTCCGCGCCGTACAGCGGCCGGTAATAACCGTTTGTCACGTCATAGACGCTGCCGACGACCGGCGTTTCGGGGTTTCCGGTCACGAAACGGAGGCGGACGCCCGCCTGCCATTCGTGCGGCAAACGGCAGCTTCCCACCATCTGGAGATTGTGGGGCTGGTCTCTGTCGTACACCTTCCACCCCTTCCCGCCGGCGTATCTCTCGCTCCGAGAAAGCGAATACGCGAGCCAGCCGAAAAACCGTCCCCCCTGTTCGTGCCGAAGCAGGAGTTCGATGCCATACATCCTTCCGATCCCTCCCGGGGAAAAACGTGGAGTCGAAGGATCGCGCAGGAACTCGTCAATGGCGGTCTGCTCAGGAATGTCCCACTGCTGGTTGTGGTATGCCTGGATATCGGCGGAAACGAGGTCCGTGATGCGCCACTCATACCCGCCGATGATATGGCGGGCCTTGGTCGCTGGAAGGAAAGGATTGCCGAGCTTCTCGTGGGTGACGAAACCCATCGGCTGAGGACTCTGGTTGTAGGTGCCTATGCAGAACTTCGCGCACTGTCCCGGAGCGGTTTCGTACCGGGCGGAAACGCGCAGAGACGGTTCACCGGAAATCCCGCGTCGGTTATCGAACGCGGTATATCGCCAGAATTCCGGAAGCAGCGCCCCGTCATGTTTCAGCTCCTGATAGTAGTCGAACCTCAGCCCCGGGGTGATCAGCAGCCTTTCTGCAGGTCGCCATTCAAAGAGTACATACGGGGCAACCAGACCGAAACGCGAGTCCATCGTATCGTACTGGAAGGTGTTGTCTGCGTTGGGAAATATCGAATGCTGACGGTAATCCATCCACCATAGGTCGAGTCCTGCCGCAAGGAGATGCCGTCCGGTCAGGGTCCAGCGCAGTTCGTCGCGGACGGTGTATTCCCATCCGCGGTAACCGAACCTGGCGAAGCCGAGGATCGAGGCGTCTCCGCTGTCGCGGTTTACGGCGATACGTGCAGAA
This sequence comes from Chitinispirillaceae bacterium, assembly GCA_016926315.1. The sequence goes on along the minus strand of JAFGOU010000592.1, from coordinate 48,473 downwards.
TTCTCAAGCCCCCCGGATATTTTGCTGTCAAAGCCCGCTATCGCCATGGTGAACTTGGAGGACTCCTGTATACGGTTGGAAAGCGAATCGACCTCGCTTGACCCTCCCCGGAAAAACGGCACCACCAGCTCGAGCGCGTCCCTGGAGCCGAAAAAAGTGCAGAACAGCCTGTTTGATCTGCCGATATCGGCATCGCCGCGCACCACGAAGTCATAATAGTACGGGGCGACGCTCACCGGGAGATCGATGATTCCCGCGTCCTGCACCGCCCAGTTGAGCAGGTCTCCGGCGTGGCTCCTCCGCACCGTGGCCAGTATGCCGCACTTTTTTCCGACCGGTCCTTCCACCATTGCCGAAGCGTCGATAAGGTTGATGTCTCCGTAACCGTGAAAACGGTCGCGCTTGGCATTGCGTCCCGCGAGGTCTATGACTCCGGCGACAGCTCCGCCGAAACGGCTCGAAAATCCGCCCGGATAGAACTGTATCGATCCAAGCGCGTCGGAGTTGTAGGTGGATTTTAAGCCGCCGTAGTGATACAGGGTCGGAATAAGCACTCCATCCAGATAAAATCTCGAATCCCATGTCGGGGCTCCCCGCACGATAATGTCTCCGCTGATGAACGTGGGCCGCGCGACCCCGGGCATGGACTGGATGACTTTTATGGCGTCACCGGAAAAACCGGGAAGTTTCTGTATCTCGGTAACGGTCAGCGTGCGGGTGGACACCTCTGTTTTATCCTGCTTTCCGTATACCACGATCTCATAATCAGAATAGGAAATCCGGTCAACCCTTAAGATGACCTCAAGCGCGGTGCCCCGCCTGATACCGATCCTGTCGACGAATCTTCCGCACCCGGGTGCGACGATGACGATGGTGGCCATGCCTGACGGCAGCGAGCTGAACGAAAACCTTCCCGCCGAGTCGGTTAAGGTGACAAGCGCATTCCCGTGAAGGGCCTGTCCTGAAAAGGCGCCGATTTTTTTCAGGTAAAAAGAGAACGGCATTCCGAGCGACGTATCAAAGGAGGTGTCCTGATAGAAAACCGAAACCGTTGCGCCCGGTACGGAATTGCGCGTGCCGCGTTCCAGCACGACGCCGGACAGATTGACCTGTTCCTCAATGACCTGGACGGCATCCTCCAGCCTTATATGGTATTCGTACGTCATGAGCACCGGCACCGGTATGCCTCCAGCCTGAGCCGGGACAAAGATAAACTGCCGTGCTGCCTTTGAAACAGACATATCCAATTCTGGATGGATGCCTTTGACGACCGCAATGCTGTCCACCCTTCCCCGTTCGTTGACGAGCAAAGTCATCGTTACGGTCCCTTCGATGCCCTCTTTCAGCAGGGGCTGAGGATAGTCTGCCTTTACAAAATTGACAAGAACAGGCTCTATTTCGACCGACGAATCAGCTTTAGCGACAGGCGGGAGTGAAGGCACCGTATCGATCGCCCCGTTCAGCCGGGCGTAACCGGTGCCGGCAAGGAACAAAAACGCCATTATCAAGAATGCTTTTCCGGTCATACGGGATGCTATGGGGTAAGTTCAAACCTGAACGGGACATTGAGCCAGACGGCTACCGGCGTGCCGTCACGCAGTGTCGCCGGCTCGAACACGAGTTTCCAGCACGCTTCATAGACCTTCTGTTTTGACCCGTAACCAAGGTCGTCAAGTATCGATACTTTTTTTACCTTTCCGTCCGTATCGACAAGCAGTCTGGCCATTATGACGCCCTGGATGCCGTTCTCAATCATCGCTTTTGAATATTCGGGTTTTATCCGTACCTTGAAACGCGGCATGGCATGCACGGTCGTGACCGGCGCGATTTTTCCCTTAAGCTCTTCTTCCGTGGCGGTAACGGTGTCTATGTCGGTGTTGAGCGTGTTTCCCAGTTTGCCCACAACAGCGTCGGCGGCGTCGCCGTCCGCGCCGATACCTGTCGAGTATACCTTCCTGAGACCGTACACCCTGCGTACAAGCTGTCCGGTCTCCGCGGCCGTGTTGTCAGGCTTCGTATCCTCCGTTGCCTGATCGAGTACCGGCCTGTCCGTCAGGTCCACCGGCTCTCTCGATGCCGTCTCCGGTTCTTTTTTCTCTATGTTGACAGAAGCCGTCTTCGCCGGTTCAGGCGCACGAGCTGCTTTTTCTATGGTCATTTCCGGCTTTCTCGCCTCTTCGATGATGAAAGAAACCCGGCGTGAACGCGCTATCTTTTCCTCAAGAACCTGCCGCGGCGGGTTATGAGTACGAAGGTACAAACCGATGCTTCCAAACAGAACAAACGAGCAGAGTGCCACTATTCTGAACAGCTTCTCGCCCGGAGCTGTTTCGACTCCTGCCTCGTGTTCGTAGACTTTAAGCAGCAGTTCACGTGCAGGCCGCATCACTGTTCCTCCTGTATCACCAGCACGGAAAAGTCGGTGAACTGCGCTTTGCTGCAGGTATACATCACTTTCTTGACAATAGAATATGGCACTTTTCTGTCGCACTGAATAAGCGTCTGCGAGGTCGTGTCGCCGCGAAGCCTGCGGGTGTTCCTGAGCCATGTCAGGAGTTCGGGGATCAGAAGCGAGTCCTTTTCCGCATACGCGCCGGTCGCCGCGATGCGCATTCCTTCGGACATCACGCTCGCGCGAGTAATCTCGATGTTCCATCGGGCTTCTGGCTTTTTCTGCGACGTGGATACCGGGAGCTCAAGATCGGAAGAGGGAGTGATGATGTTGCCTTCGGTCGAAAACGACTTGATCAGGAACACGAGGATGATCGCCATCACGTCGACGAGCGACGTGAGCTGGGGCCTGAATGTACCGGTGTCCGCACTGCCGATGCTGAATTTCTGGAATTTCATAGCGAAGCTTCCGGCTCAGTATTCGTCCATGCGCCTCTACCTGCCTGCGGTCGGGTCAACGGTCGCGCTCGAAAGCCCGATTTTGGAGAAGCCGGTCTCACGGCACAGATCCATGACACGGACGACCTGCTGAAAATCTATCTCGTCGCGCGAAGCGACGATGACTTCGTCCCGTACGGCAGTTTCTTCCCTTCGCAGAAGGAGGCATTCCGCCAGGCGCTCGAGCGGCAGGTTTCCGCTTTCCACCGGCAGGGAATCGAGGAGCCTGTCTCCGATAACGATGCCGGCATAATCGGTCCCGATGCGAACGGTCAGTCTGACCCTGGGCTTTCCCTTTGACTGGCTGAGTCCCGCGCTTACGTTCGGCGGAACGGAAAGCTCAAGGACCGCGACATGGGTGAACACGACCATGGAGATGAGGAACGTCACCAGTATGATGAACATGTTCATGACCGGGGCGATGTCTATCTCGTTGTCCTCGGCCTGTTGGGACAGCGGCTCGCTGCGGCTCAGAAATAACGATTTCATGGCGGGTCTATTCAGGCCGTTTTTTCCTGAAATAGTTCATTATCTTCACGATTGATTCGTCAAGGTCCTTGGCAAGCCGGTTCTGCTTGTTGTGAAGAAAAGTGTAGGCTACCATGCACGGGACCGCCACCATGAGCCCGAAAGCGGTACACACCATGAGTTCGGAGATCCCCTCCGCCAGCTTGGCCGCCTTTTGTGATGCCTCGACCACGCCGAGCGACGAAAACGCCTTCTGCAGTCCCATGATGGTGCCGAGGAGCCCGGTGAGCGTGGCGATATTGGCGAACAGCACAAGGTAGTTGAGCCGTTCGCCGAGACGCGGGAGCTCTTTTATCGCAGTCTCCTCGATCCCCTCCTGTATTTCGCGGTGACTCATGCCGGCATGGAACCGCTCCAATGCGGTGCGCAGGAGCACCGCGACCGGCGCGTTCCCGGCAGCTGACTGACGCGCTTTTTCCATGTCGCTGCCGTTGAGATGGCGTGCGATATCCGCCACCATGCCTGTGCCTGCTCCGCGGCAGGTGTGGTAGTAGAAGATCATCCTTTCGACGACCACGGCGACGGCGAATGCAAGTACGGCAAGTATCGCCCACATGAAAGGCCCTCCGCCGTTGAACCATGCCGCCAATGAATGCAGCATAAAAATCTCTCCTGTTTCTGTCAGAGAAAATAGCGTACACCTGATTCGAATAATTTCTGATCCTTGTTCCCGCAGATGTTCTTTGCGGTGAATTCGCTCCTGCGCTCCGAGTGGCCCATTTTCCCCACGACACGCCCGTCAGGGCTCGTGATGCTCTCTATGGCGCCGTGCGAGCCGTTCGGATTACCGTCATCGTCGTCCAGGAGATTCCCATCAGGATCCGTGTACCGCGTCGCCACCTGGCCGTTTTTGAGAAGCCGGGCTATGTGAGGACCTGGCGCTACAAACCTCCCCTCGCCGTGCGAGATCGGTACGGCGTGAATGTCGCCGACATGTACTCCGGCAAACCAGGGAGACTTTACCGACGCCACGCGGGTGTACGCCATGCGCGAAATATGGCGGCCTATGGTGTTGAAAGTAAGCGTCGGGCTGGCAGGTTCCATGGCGGTGATACTGCCGAACGGAACGAGACCGAGCTTGATGAGCGCCTGAAAGCCGTTGCATATACCTATAATAAGACCGTCACGTTTGTGCAGCAAGTCGTCAACGGCGTCCTTAACATGCGGGTGACGGAAAAATGCCGCGATGAACTTCCCCGACCCGTCAGGCTCGTCGCCGGCGCTGAATCCTCCCGGTATCATGAGAATCTGCGATTCTTTTATCTGTTTCACGATACGGCGAATCGATTCGTCGATGTCGGCGGCCGTCAGGTTTTTCATGATGAAAAAGTGCGGCTCCGCGCCGGCTCTCGCGAACGCGCGCATTGAATCGTATTCGCAGTTGGTCCCCGGAAACACGGTAATACACACCCTCGGCCTCGCAATACGCGGACCGCTACGCCGGATGCCCATTCCGGTAAAATCGGCACTTTCGCATTTCACCGACGCACGCGGCACCTTAGTCGGGAACACCTTTTCAAGGGGCATCTCCCACCGTCGTTGAAGATCCTCAATTGTCAATGTCTCATGCCCGGCCCTGATCACGGACTCAGGCGAGGTCCTGCCGAGCGTTACATGCTCCACGCCTCGGAAATGCATGCCCGGATTCCCGACGTTCATTTCAACGACGAGCGAACCGATATCCGGCGAGAAAAGACCCCTTAAGTCAAATGACTTATCCAGAGTGAGACCGATCCTGTTTCCAAAGCTCATTTTCGCTACCGCTTCGGCTATGCCGCCGCTGCGGACGCTGTGGGCCGCGGAGACAGCGCCCTTGCCGATGGCGCGATGGACCGCTGAAAACATCTTGTCGAGTTTTTTAAAATCCGGCATCTCGGCCTTGTCTCGCGGAAGCGGCAGCAGTACCACGGAACGGCCCGGGCCTTTGAACTCAGGAGAGATTATTTTACGCACGTCGACAGCGGTCAGTGCAAAAGCCACCAGCGTGGGGGGCACCGCGATATCCTTGAAGGAACCCGACATGCTGTCCTTGCCTCCGATGGCCGCGATTCCCAGCGACCTCTGCGCCGTAAAAGCGCCGAGAAGCGCGGCAAACGGTTTGCCCCATTTTTTCCGGTCGGTTCCGAGTTTTTCGAAATACTCCTGCAGCGTGAGCCGTATCGTATGGTGATTTCCGCCGGCCGCGACGATTTTCGCGGCCGCGTCTATGACCGCGTAAAGCGCGCCGTGAAAAGGGCTCCAGAATGACAGCCGGGGCAAATAACCCCAGCTCATTGCCGTGCCGGTGATCGTCTCTCCTTTGATAATCGGCAGCTTTGCCACCATGCATTCAATCGGCGTTGACTGGTATTTCCCGCCGAACGGCAGAAGCACTGACGCGGCGCCGATGGTGCTGTCGAAACGCTCGACCAGCCCGCGCTGGCAGCACACGTCGAGGTCTTCCATGAGCGCGAGCCATTTTTCTTTAAGCGTTCCCCCTCTATTCCTCGCCTCCGGCAGCGGACGCCGGAAAAAATTTCCGCAGGCGTCTGGCGCAGCCACCATGATCGAGGATTTCTGACGGACGCCGTTCGTGTCGATAAATTCCCTCGAAAGATCGACGATCGTTTTCCCCCGCCACGCCATGCGCAGGCGGCGCGCGTCAGTGACGCGCGCCACCACTGCCATTTCCAGGTTTTCATTCGCGACGGCCTTTTCGAAGCGCCCGAGGTCCTTCTCTCCTATCACCACGGCCATCCGCTCCTGCGACTCCGAAATAGCAAGTTCCGTACCGTCAAGGCCTTCGTATTTCTTAGGCACCGCGTCAAGCTCTATATCTAGCCCGGCAGCAAGCTCTCCGATGGCGACCGAAACGCCTCCCGCGCCGAAGTCGTTGCACCGTTTTATCATGCGCGTGACTTCCGGGTCACGGAAGAGACGCTGGATCTTCCGTTCGGTGGGGGCGTTGCCCTTCTGCACCTCCGCGCCGCACGTGAGGATCGATTCCTCGTCGTGCGCCTTTGACGAACCGGTCGCTCCTCCGCAGCCGTCGCGGCCGGTGCGGCCGCCGACGAGCAGGACGAGGTCCCCCGCCGCGGGCGCCTCGCGGCGCACGTTCGCCGCCGGAACGGCCCCGATCACGACGCCGATCTCCATGCGCTTGGCGACAAACCCCTCGTCATATACCTCCGACACCATGCCGGTGGCGAGCCCTATCTGATTGCCGTACGAGCTGTACCCTTGCGCCGCGAGCGTGGTTATTTTCCGCTGGGGCAGCTTGCCGGCCGGGGTCTCCTCCGCTTTTTTCCGCGGGTCGCCGGAACCGGTCACGCGCATGGCATGGTACACGTAGGAACGCCCCGACAGCGGATCGCGTATCGCGCCCCCGAGGCAGGTCGCGGCACCGCCGAACGGCTCGATCTCGGTCGGGTGGTTGTGGGTCTCGTTCTTGAACATGACGAGCCACGGCTCCTCTTTTCCGTCAATCAGTGCCTTTACCACGATGCTGCACGCGTTGATCTCGTCTGATGTGTCAAGGTCGTCGAGCAGCCCCTTCATCCCGAGCTCCTTCATGCCGATGGTCGCGATGTCCATAAGACACATCGTTTTCGGCTTCTTTCCTCTGTATACATATTTCCGGGATGCACGGTAGGCATCATATGCGGAAACGACCGGTTTCGTATAGACCGACGGCGCTATTTTCACCCCGCTGATTTCAGAGAGAAAAGTGGTGTGGCGGCAGTGGTCGGACCAGTAGGTATCCAGCATCCGTATTTCGGTAAGCGTCGGATCGCGTTTCTCGGTGTCCCTGAAATACTCCTGACAGAACGCCAGGTCCTCGTGCCGCATGGCAAGGCCGAGGTCGAAGCGCAGGCGTTCCAGGCCGCTCTTCTTTTTATGGCGAAAGCCCTCGATCACCGGTACGTCCGATGGCGTTTCGAGTTTCAACGAGAGCGTTGCCGGCTTTTCAATCGACGCCTCGCGCGAATCGACAGGGTTGATGCAGTATTTTTTTAAGGCAAGAAAATCGGCGTCGTTTATGGCTCCCTTCACTAGGACGACCTGCGCCGAGGCGACCGCCGGCCTGTTCCCCTGTGTAATAATCTGTATGCACTGGGCTGCGGAATCGGCACGCTGGTCGTACTGCCCGGGCAGGTACTCTACGGCAAAAAGCCTTTCGTCAGCCCTGACCGGAAGCTCTTCGTCGTAAACATGGTCTACCGGCGGTTCCGCAAAGACGATGTCACGCGCGGACGCATATTCCCGGTCGGTAATGCCCTCAATATCGTAGCGGTTGACCAGCCGCACGCCGGTGATGCCCTTAATACAGAGATTATCGCGCAGGTCCTCCCAAAGGCCCTTCGCGGCTATGTCAAGTCCCTCTTTTTTCTCGACGAACACCCGTTTTACGCCAGGCATATCAGAATTATTTCCTTATCCGGCCGCATGTGCATGGTACGTTATAAAATGCAGAGCCTTAAAATAACTATTCGCGCGAAAAAAAACGCCTGCCGGTTTAAAACCGGCAGGCGTCATCTGTTCGGAATACGTGTCGTATGCTGATCAGAGCCCCTTGGCGAGCATGTAGTACATCTCGTTCCACTTGAGCTCTTTCCTGAAATCCGAAATGTTGGTCTTCCGGTCGATGCACACATACTCAATACCGGCCATGTCGCAGAAGTCCTCGATATATTCAGCGGTGACGGCCTGGCTGAACGCCGTATGGTGCGCGCCGCCGGCGTAGATCCACGCTGCCGCACCCACCTTGAGATCGGGCTGCGGCACCCAGAGAGCGCGTGCGACCGGCAGTTTGGGAAGCGGCGCTTCGGGAGCGACGCAATCGACCGCATTCACGATCATGCGGAAACGGTTGCCCATGTCGATAAGGCTCACGTTGATTGCCGGGCCGGTTGGTACATTGAAGACAAGACGCGCCGGGTCGTCCTTGCCGCCGATGCCGAGCGGGTGCACCTCAAGCTTCGATTTGCCGTCGCCGATGGTCGGACAGATCTCAAGCATGTGCGCGCCGAGCACTTTCATGCCCTTCGGGTTGAGGTGGTACGTGTAATCCTCCATGAACGAACAGCCGCCCTTGAGCCCTTCACCCATTACCTTAAGCGCCCTTACCATAGATGCGTGCTTCCAGTCTCCTTCAGCGCCGAAACCATAGCCCGAAGCCATGAGCCGCTGCGAGGCAAGGCCCGGAAGCTGTTCAAGCCCGTGCAGGTCTTCAAAGGTAGTCGTAAAAGCCTTGAAACCGCCCTTCCGCAGGAAAGACCTGATACCGATCTCGATGCGTGCCTGGTAGCGGACATTGTTATGGAGCGCGCCGCCTTTCCTGCCTGCAGCGTCGATCTGGTATATGGCATCATACTCCTTGACGACCTTGTCGATCTCGGCGTCAGTGACCTTGTTGATGACCTTCACGATGTCGCCCACGCCGTAGCTGTTTACCGAAAGACCGAGCTTAATCTGTGCCTCGACCTTGTCGCCTTCGGTGACGGCGACTTCGCGCATGTTGTCGCCGAAACGGGCGACCTTCATATTCTGCATGTCGTCCCACGCGGCGGCGGCGCGGGTCCATACGCCGATGCGCTTCTGGACCTCCTCGTCCTGCCAGTGTCCTACCACGACCTTGCGGTCTATGCGCATCCTGGTCATGATGAATCCGTGCTCGCGGTCGCCGTGCGCCGACTGGTTCAGGTTCATGAAATCCATGTCGATCTGTCCCCACGGCAGGTCGCGGTTGAACTGCGTGTGCAGGTGGAGGACCGGCTTCTGGAGGATCTTGAGCCCGTTGATCCACATCTTCGACGGGGAAAAAGTATGGCACCAGGTGATGATGCCGATGCAGTTTGCCGAAGCGCTTGCGTTTACGCAGAGACCGGTAATCTCGTCAGGCACCTTCATGACCGGCTTGAAAACGACGGAAACAGGGATTTCCTTCGATTTCCCGAGTGCCGCGACGATCGTCTTCGAGTCCTCGGCGACCTGCTTCAGCACTGCCGGGCCGTAGAGGTGCTGACTGCCCGTGACAAACCAGATTTCCTTCTTTGAAAGTTCCGACACCATACGAAAGTCCTTTCTTGAATGTTGATGATAATTATAATTAATGGAAATATATGCCGATTTGATTCGTTCACCAACCGGCTAAATAATTGAAATGAAAATATAATGCATCGCACCGGCGGATTAACGTTTTTTTTAACGGTAAACAGAAGCGTACGCACCATAGGTACGCCACCAGGGCCACGAAGCGAGGGTTCGATGAGCGAATGTCAAAATCGCCCATAGTTCATAATAAAAAAAAGATTTTTACCCCGGCGCTCTTCTCCCTTTGCTCGAAGTAGTAACCCGGATGCATCCGGTTGAAATACCTTAAGGAGACGCCGACTCCACGGCCTTGTGCGCAGACGAACTCCGCGCCAGCCTCCGCGTCCACGCCCGCCCGCCAGGCGTTAAGATTGATAAACCGGCCCGCTATGGTCAAAAAAGGCTTCAACCCTTTTCCCCGGGCAGGCTGACAACGCACCGCAAGGTCGAACCGGTCAGTCAGCCCCTGCTGGGCGCAGACGTGGTAATAATAGCCGTAACCTGCCGAAAAAGACACGGACCGCAGCGGCGACAACGAGACCTCCAACAGGGACATCTCGCTTGAAACGGCCCGGGCATGCACCAGGGCGGAATCGTTTTCCGCACCGTCGCCGAGATGGCCTGATACGTGATAGACAGGATAAAAACGGCAGGAGATTTTTTCAGACCTGAAGCACTCCGCGTACAACGCGAGCGTGGCGTAAAAATTGTCAACGGGAAACTTCATGTCGTCAGGGAACATCACCAGGTGCACGGCGGCGGCGAAGCCCGCCAGGCAGTTCGTGCTTTCTTTTAAGGAAAATCCGGCGGCAGGGAATTCTACACCGAGGTTTCCGTGGTTTACCAGGCTGCCGTTTTCGGCACCGGTAAATACGTAGTGACAGAATTCCATGGCCGTCGCGCTGAAAAACGGAACCCGCTCCGGTAACAATTCAATGCTCCCGGCAGAAGAGGGATTGCCGGAAACAACAAGGCATAAAAAAGTAAAAAATATTTTTTTCATCTTAAAAAAAACAAGGTTGTATATTGTCTGCCTTTTTGAAAGTTTAAAATACCCTGTGACACGCACCCCTATCCATAAGCTTGGCTTCTGCGCCTTTCTCTGGCTCGTCTTCCCGCTGTTTACCGATTCAGCAGCGTCGAGCGAACTCGAGCTGTCTGTTCTGCCGGCCGACGAAAACGAGGCTCTCCGCATGCTCGAGGAGGGGATTCTCGACTCTTCAGTCTGGCGCAAGATCGAGCAGTACTACGCCATGCCGCTGCGCGTTTCTCAAGGAGACCTTCGCATCCTGCAGGACCTGTTCCCGGAACTGCCGTCAGACCTGCCGGCCGAACCCGACGGACTTTCCCGGTATCTCCCCTGGGACAACGGCGCAGTCGAAAGGATCTTTGTTGATTTTCCCGATCTCGCCCCTTTCAGACCGATTCTTTCGTTTGACAATGGACCGGCGGTCCCTTTTCCCGGCCAGACGGGGTTCTATTTTTCAAGGCGGGGCGCAGCCGACTCGGGGCGGCAGTACGCCCTGTTCTCCATCGGCGATCCGGCACGCGCAGCGGCATCCGGCAGAGTGGACTTTACCGATGCGTATGGCCGCTGGTTCCGGCGCTCCGTTTCGGCCGCGCCCTTACCGGGCGTGCGTTTCGCGTGCGGGAACTTCAGCCCGAAGCGCAAGGCACCGTTTGTTTCCGGCTATTTCCCGCGGGCCGGCGGCGGCACGGACACCGCGGTTTCCTCCACCTGGTTCTACGGCACTGCCCGGACATGGAACGGCGCAGCGGTCTCTCGCTCCCTGCCGCATGAAAACGGGAAATCCGCCTTTTCCGAAACGGAAGTTTTTTTCCACGCAGGCCGTTCCGAACGGATCGGGCAGTTAAGCTGCAGCGCCGTCCTGTCAGGCAGGTTCACCGGTTTCGGCGGCGTATCCTATCTTCGTACAACCGACGACGGCAATCCTGCCAAGGATTTCGGTTTTCTTCACACCGGGATTGCCTTTTCCCCTGCTCCCAAATGGAAATGCGAATTACAGGGCAGCGTCAATTTTGACGATTTCGAAGCGATACCGTGGCAGGCTTCCGTGTCACACGGCACAGCGAACTCTTCGTTCAAAGGGACGTTCACCGGCGTGCCGGCGCACTATGCCGCTCCGCGGAGCGAAACGGTCAGGCTCATGCGTACGCAGGCAAAAACCGACAGCGTTTCCGGGTATCTCATGGGCAGCGAACTGCTGTTCCGGAAAAAACTCAACCGTTTTCTCTCATTCGCGCCCCGCCTGAACTTACTTTTAAACAACGGGACGCTGCGTTACCTTTTTTCCAGTGCGGAACTTTCAGGTAGGGCCTGGTGCACGTACCGCGTCTGGTACTCCTGGTCGCCCCTGTTCCACGATACCGGGAGTGTTTTCCGTCAGCAGGCGTCCGCGGAGTGCTTTCTGCCGGTGACGCCATGGACCCGCATCGTACTCACTGCCAGTCGCACCTCACAACAGGATTACCGGAGCAGCCGCGTTCGCATCTATGCCCCGGTGACAGTAAACACGGCACTGGAACTCGCCCCTTCATTCATGGCATACATCAGCAGTACCGGGACATGTGAAAAGACCGCCGGCATCAGACAGCGGCTGCTGCTCTGCCGCAAGACGTTTTCGGACATGACCATCGAACAGGAACTTCCTTTCTCATCGTGGGAGACGATCCGTGTGCGCGGGAAAATGTCGTTTTATCTGTAACAAAAGGTCTGCTTTTACCGCGTCGCCGCTGGCCGCGTGCGTCTGTGTTGCCATCATGATGTGCGACCCCTGGCGGCAGGACCTGCCAACGGACGATACCGTTACCTTTGCGGTCTTTGACGTAGGAGAAGGATTGGCGCAGGCGGTTGTTTCAAACGGCAGCTCCGTACTGTTCGACATGGGACCGCCCGAAGGATACGAACTCTGGAAAAAACAGCTCTGCGCGCTCGGCACGCCGCCGGTCAGGGCGATAGCGCTGTCGCACGGACACCTTGACCACTATGGAGGCCTGACGCTGCTTGACAGCGGCTTCGCATGGACAGGGCTTTTGATCGTGACCCCCTTCATCGATACGTCTTTCATAAGAAACATGATGCCGCGGTGGCGCGAAAGGATCCGTTTTTTACCTGTTTCCGCGGGTGATATGCCCGCATTGCTTGACAATATAGAACTACGCTGCCTCTGGCCGCCCGACACATCCGGCGACTCGCTTTTCGCCGTCGATTCGCTTAAAAACCGCTTCAGCGCGGTCTTTTTGGTTTCCAACGGCCTGACACGGGCGCTGATCACCTCCGACATCGACACCTGCGCGATGCGTCGGCTCTCCCTGAACGAAGGAATCGGCCTCTCCTCCGGGATCATGGTCATCCCTCACCATGGAAGCGCCGGTTCTCTCGATCCGGTGTTTTACGGACATGTCCGGCCGATGGTCGCCGTTATCTCATGCGGCTCCGCAAACCCGTACGGCCACCCTTCACCTTCGGTTCTGCTGTGGCTCAGCCAGACGGGAGCCATGATAAAGCTCACCTCGCTTGAAGGCGCCGTAATCGCCCAAAGCAACGGATATCGCTGGGATCTGCCGCCTTGTCAGAACTGATTGAAATTAAATGGAATTATGCGTGGTCGTAACCTATTTTAATCCACGCGGAGGGTTGACATTTTTCCCGCATTTAATGTATGATTTATTCTTGAATACTGGCGGCCGGAGACGCCCATGGCAACAGACCTGATACAGAATCTGCCGGGGAAAACGCAGACCATTCTTGTCGCGGAGACTAAGTCTGAACGGTGGCTCTCATGGATACGGCTCTGGTGTGCCGCCGTCGTGTCGGTCATTTATATACCGGCATGGCTCCTCGGCAAGCTGAGTTCCCTCTCGGCCACCCTTTTGTCGTTAGCGGTCATCATTATAGCCGGCTACAGCACTTTCTACCTTTTTTTGACAAAGAACAAAAGACGTGTTGCCAAGCAGTATGTTTTTCTGCTGACGTTCTGCGATGTTGCCGTCATCACCGCGATTCTGTTTTCAACGCTCTCCCCCTCCCCGGCCGCGGACCAGCTGCCGGGGATTATCTTCTGCGCCTATTTCATAGCGATAGCCTTTACCGCGTTTCATTACCGCAGCAGCCTTTCGATCTTCGGCGGCGTTGCCTCGGTGGCGGGATATACGGCTTTTGCCGTCACGGAGTTTTCCATGCATCCTGAATCGTATCCCCCGTTGTTCGATTTCTGCATGAGAACAGGACTGCTGCTGTTCGCCTCATGGCTCAGTTCGATGGTCTCACGGAACAACTATCAGACCGTGCGGAAAGCCCTGTCGTCGGAGATGCGCTACGATACGCTTGCGGACCGTCTCCCCGAGATGGTCTTCACCATGGACTCGGAAGGGAACTTCGTCTGGTCGAACAAGGGATGCAAAGAACTGATGGGGCTCCCGCCGGATAAGATCGTCGGCATGAACATCCGTTCCTTCATCAACAAGCCGGAATCGTTCAAACTTGAAAAAAGCGGGGTAAAAAACCAGCTTGAAATCCGCGATAAAAACGGCAAAATCAAATTCGTCGACTGCACGGTACAGAAGACGTCGCGCAGTTCCGGCTCGGAAACGTACGACGGCCTCATGGCCGACGTGACTGACCGCGAACTGGCGGTAGCTCAGCGCGAGGAGATGGCCAACCGTCTCTACCAGCACCAGAAGATGGAATCCATCGGATCCCTGGCGAGCGGCATGGCGCACGATTTCAACAATACGCTCCAGACGATCACCGACATATCCGCCATTGCCATGAAGGAAACCGCTGAGCCGGAAACAAAAAAACGGATGGAGCTGATCAATGAAACGGCCGCCGACGCCCGATTCCTCATCTCCGAGCTCCTTGCTCTGGGAAGGAAAAAACTCCTTGATTACCGGCACATAGAGCTCAAGAGCTTTTTCTCTCCCATCATCACCCAGTGCCAGAAGCAGTTCGGCGATGCGTACCGGCTTCAGCTTGTACTTCCAGAAGAGTCCCTGAAAATCCACGGAGACCCTGACCACCTTAAGCGGGTGTTTCAAAACCTTTTCAATAACGCAAGGGACGCGATGCCGGACGGCGGCACCATTACGGTCAACTGCTCGGCCAAAAGCCGCGCCGGCAGCGATACTGCGGTAATCCGTGTCAAGGACACGGGGACCGGCATCTCTCCCGACCTCACCGAGAAGATTTTCGATCCGTTTTTTACGACAAAAAAACCTGGAAAGGGAACCGGGCTTGGCCTTGCTCTCGTCCACCGCATCGTCTCCCTGCACCACGGCCGCGTGTTCGTGGAGCAGACCAGCCCGAACGGGACGACCTTCCGCATCGAAATGCCCCTGGTCGTCAAAGGCGAATCCGAGGCGGACACGAAATCTCTCATGCTCAACCGCGTCAGCACGATGATCATCATGCTTGAAGACGACCCGAAGATCAGGAACATCATGAAATTTTTCCTTAAGGAATTCGACTACTCGATCATCGAGGCGTCAATTGGCAGCGAAGCGATCGAAGCACTCAAGGCGAACCGGGAGAAGTGCCGTATCATCATTACCGACTGGAGACTCGGAAGCGAAGACCCGCAGGAGCTTATAAAAAAACTGCGGGAGATAAGGAACGACCTTATCGTGATAGTGGTCTCAGGCTATCCGCCCATAGCAAAGAGTATTGAAACCCTCAATATTTACCACTGGTTCACAAAGCCGTACGATAAAAACGCCCTGGACATAACTCTCCAGCGCGCTCTGCACGGTATCAAACCCCGGACCTGAACCGGCGCGACCCTGAAGAAGAAGCATGCCCCGTGCCGGCAAAGACCCGCGGCCGCCGTTGATGTGAGAGGCAGATTGGAAATCATAGCCATTCGATCACTTGCTTTCCATTGGGCCGGTCCTCTTGCAGCACGGCAGATACAAAATCCTGCAAAGGCAGATGAAGCTTTTTACCGAAGAAACACGGCGCCGGTGAAAGCTGCCGATCTCCCGGAACCGCCCGACGGATTCAAACAGGAGACTTCAGCTCTCACGTATGATGTTCCGGCCGGCAGCGATGAGAGTTCAATCCTCTCGCATGCCTGGTGGCCGGTCCCGTCGTAATAGCGCGTAAAAACCTTTTTCTCCCTGCGGTCACCGCCCTTGCTGCCGCCTCCGTATAGTTCGACGGATCGAATATGTCCGAATTCAGGAGTGCTTATGGCATGGATAAAAAGCTCTTTCACCTTGCCTTCCGCCGTCCGCCCAACCGGCACAAAATCTGCCGGTGAACCGGAGGAACTGATCGCGACATAAGGGCCCGTCGTTATGAACGTGTTCCCTTCGCGAATGCGTTCAATAATTACGGAAGCGTCCGCCGCTTTTCCGTAAACGCCTGTTTTCCCGCACCCGAAATAACGCCCCTGATTTTCGCTGACAGAAATGAACGGAACGGCAAGCGCCCGGTACCGGTTAAAGTCACCGTGGGCGTCGTTCCCGGCCGCAAGCGATGCTTTATGTCCCTGCCGCAGCGTTTTAATCCACAACGACTTGCCATTATACCATGACCGGGTATAGCCGTCATTGAAGATCTGAAACGCGTCTATCCCGGTCTTTGCATCCTGTTCTGACCATGCGCCACGGGACAGAAAAATCTTCTGAAAAAAACCGGGCTTTACGCCCGGGTGCGCGGCGACCGCAACGCCGTTCTGCCCGTGGATTGCTTTCACCGCTTCCTGAATCGTCAACTGTCTTTCCCCGCGTCGTTTTTTTCGCGCGCCGTCGAGCGTTCCGGGAATATAGTCCTTTATACCGATGCCGCAGAGGTGTACCACTTTTTTCTTCCCGTTAAGGCACGACACCTCTTCGCCGGGAATAAGCGAGACTCCTTTCCCCGTTTGTAAGACAATATCACGCTGGAAGGCAAGCCATCGTCCGAGTCCTTGGTCAGACGCCAGGTAATCGTCCATCGAACATGCCAGATCGTACGAGTGGTCGGTTACCGCCGCGAACGAAAGGCCGCTTGCGCGCGCCATAGCCTTTATCGCGGCGAGCGGAGGACCGAATTCAACGTGGCTCTGCGAATACTGGGAGTGCACATGGAGGTCTCCGTAACTGCAGTATTCGCTTCCGGGCAGGGAATCCGATGCGGCGAAACAGGTAAACGAAAGCTTTCCGGTGGAAGGCAGATTGTCGTTGACAACGTCGCGTCTTTTCCCGCCGCTCTTCACTGCTACGGTACAGGTCACATGAAACAGGCCCGAGGGGAGCTCGGTGCGGCGTATGGTGAAGATAAACGCACGCATTACTCTGCGCAAGGGATGTTCCAGTTCGAAAGACACGCTGTCGGGGAAATCGAAACGCAGTGGTTTTTCGCGCTGACGTGAAATGACGACTGCGCATCCGGACAATTCCGAAGGAAAACGGTGGACGTCATTTACCATCAGCAGTACCGGTAGGTCTTCTCCGGGGCCAAGCCGTCTCGGAACATCGAATAGCACCTCCGGCATGCGCGAGAACAGCAGACTCGGGAACCACCTGAAGAACCGGAAATGTGTCTCAGCGTAGAGCGCAATAAAGGTGAGAACATTGAGTTCCGGCTGAATCTGCATATACCGCCTATTTCATAAGGTTTATCAGCTGTTTCAACGATGTTTCCACTGCCTTCCTCCGGATCTCTCCCCTGTTTCCCTTGAGCCTGGCTTCAGATACATGCACCGTGTTATTGACCGCCGCAGCAATGAAGACGAGTCCGACCGGTTTTCCCCTTGTTCCGCCGCCCGGACCCGCAACGCCTGAGACAGCAATTGCGCAGTCTGTTTTAAAAAGCCTTTTCACCCCGCGGGCCATGGCGATAACAGCAGGTCTGCTCACCGCGCCGTACCTTTTAAGCAGCGATGCAGGGACTTTGAGCACTCTTCTCTTGACGCGGTCTTCATAGACGATGACGCCTCCGGCAAAATATCGCGACGAGCCTGGCACTGCGGTTATTGCGCCGCCGACCATGCCGCCGGTGCACGACTCCGCGACCGCGAGAGTCATGTTTCTTTTTCCCAGAGCCTTTCCAAGTATCCGCGCGCTGTTCAAGGATTTTCCGCCCGACAGGTTAAATACGGCGCTGTTCACGCGCAAAAAATGCCAGCAACAGATATATAAAGGCGACGATCAGAATAAGCGGCAGGGCTTTCTGATGAGCAAGGTACAGCTTGAGAAAACGGTATATGATCTGGGCCAGAAATCCGTAACCGATGGTGCATATCAGGACAAACACAAAAAAACGGACCAGCCAGTGCATACGGCTGATCAGCCGCTGGACAAGCGTGTTGATGTAGGGCCCGGTAAGGATCAGCGATACGGCGGTAATGCCTAAACAAATCTCTGACATGTGCTGACGGACCAGACCGGCGATATAGATGACCGGATGCGACACGTCGATCACCTCCTATTGCAGGTAACCTTTTATCGCATGGTAAGCGAGCACAATGACCAGGAGCGATGCGTTGGCGCAAATACCGGCGGCGACATCGTCCATGGTGACGCCGACACCGTCGTCGAGCGATTCCATGCGGTAAACGGGGAACGGTTTTACGATATCAAAAAACCGGAACAGGAGAAAACCGGCGATGAGCGTCCGCAGGGTCAGGGGCACCATGCAGAAGGTCACAAGCTGTCCGGCCACCTCGTCAATGACGATCCGGCCTGAATCTTCCCTCCCGAACAGCTCGCGGCTGCGGCTGGAAAGAAAAAAGCTGCATCCGACCGCCGTGAGCGATATCAGCCAGTACGCGGGGCCTCCGGATGCAAGCACTCCGTTGCCGTTTAAGAGCCATAAAAATACAATGACTATGCACGACGCAACCGTGCCCGATGCAGGAAGATAGCCTACGAAAAAAAAACTGGCCCCCGTTTTTCTCAAAAATCTGCCGAGCGTGTTCGAGCTCATGATCTTAATCTCCGTAGTGAATGTCGGTCCGCTCATTGAGTGCCTGCCCGAGCGTGATCTGGTCGACGTACTCCAGCTCCATGCCGGCGGGCAATCCGCGCGCAAGCCGCGTGACCCGCAGTCCTGCGCTTTTAAAATGTCTGGCAAGATACAGCGCCGTGGCTTCCGCTTCAGCGCTCCCGCCAAGCCCGATAATAAGTTCAGTCGGTTTTTCTTCCTTTATCCGGCGGTCCAGTTCGGGAATTTTAAGCTTGTCGGGGGTTATGCCGGAAAGCGGCGAAAGCACGCCGCCGAGAACATGGTAAACGCCTCTGAACCTGCCGATTTTTTCTATCGCAAAAATGTCGTGGGATCTTTCCACCACGCAGATAATGGACTGCTCGCGCCTTGCCGACGAGCATATCTCGCAGAGTTCTTTTTCACTGTACATGAAACAGCGGCGGCACCTGACGATATTATTTCTCATGTCAAGTATTGCCTGCGCGATAGCGGACACCTCGTCCGCCGGCCGCTCCAGCAGGTGAAGCGCAAGCCGCCATGCGCTCTTGCGTCCTATGGTCGGAAGCGTCGTCAGAAGGTCGATCAGTCTTTCAAGCGAGGGTATCATCCGTCATTTTCCTCACAGGCCGGGCATGGAAAGCCCGCCCGTAAACGAACCGTAAGCGGATTCCGACGCCTTGTTAAGACTTTCCAGCGCCGACGCATGCGCCGCGGATACCAGGTCTTCGAGCATTTCAACATCCTGAGAATTGACGACCTCGGGATTGATTTTTACGGAAACAAGCCCGTGAGCGCCGTTAAGGACGACTCGTACCATGCCCCCGCCTGCAATCCCCTCAAACTCTTTTTTCTGGAGTTCCCCCTGCATTTTCATTACCTGCGACTGCATCGTCTTCGCCTGTTTCAACAGCTTGTTTATCTGCGACATGAGCCTGCCCTCCTTTTATTTCAAAACCTCGCCGTCAAATATATCAAGCACGGCCCCTATGACCGGTTCGCGTGCGATTTCACTCGCCATTGCCTCCGCATGCGCCGCCTTGGGCCTTATATGGCTCGCCGCGCCTTTTTCGGAAAGTTTTGCCTCAAGGGTCATGTGTACGGCGACCTGTCTTCCAAAAAAAGAGTTCAGCATCTTCGTGATCTCCTCACGGTGCTGTTTTTTGTTCACCTCGCCGAATTGAAATGAAAAATTGCCGTCAAATACCAGATCTATCGATGAGTCGGTACAACCGGCCACCGTCGCAAGCGACAAGAAAGTACCTATATGGGGACGGTCGTGCATCACTCTGTCTATGAATTTATGCCATTGTTCCGAAAAAGTTCCCCCTGCACCCGACGGCGGACGGTCATTAAAATCCTCTTCTCCTCCGTAGTCCGGGGCACCTCCTTTAGGCGGAAGATTTGCCAAAACGCGCGCTTCCCGGGCCGGTGTCTGCGTTTCGATCACCGCCGGATCAGGTTTTTTTTTTAACTCCCCGGGATTCAGTCCGTTCCTGTCCGGAACGGCAGATGAATTTTTACCGGCGGCTGGCGTGGTTCCCCCGGTGCCGTTTTCAAGCATGGAGATGATGCGCTCAAGCGACACGGTGCTGTCAAGAAACACCAGCTTCAGCAGCATCAACTCGGTCGCAAACCTCGGGTAGGCGGCCCTTGTAAGCTCATTTCCCGTTCTGCTGACGATCTCCATCATCCGCAGAAGATCCCCTTCGGTAAAAAGCGCTGCCTGGGGAAGCGACCGGCCGACGGCGTTTCCCCCGCCTTCGCCGACCTTCATAAACAGAAGCCCGCGCACATATTCCTCCAGACCCGCGACAAATTCATCGAGGTCGTACCCGTCATACAGGACCTGCCTGACGGCTTCCAGAACCGGAGCGGCAGTTTTTCCCGCCACGGCGGCCATGATCCGTTCATATGTTTCAACATTGACAAAGCCAAGAACAATACGGGTCTCCTGCACGGTAAGCATCCCCGTGCAGTACGAGCACGCCTGGTCAAGCAGCGAGAGAGCATCCCGCATGCTGCCGTCGGCTTTCGACGCTATGAGCTCAAGCGCCCCCTGTTCGGCTTCCAGGTTTTCCTTGCCGCATATATAAGACAGACGCTCGACGATCTGCTCGGGAATTATCCTGCGGAAATCGTATCGCTGGCATCGCGACTGAATGGTGGCGGGTATTTTCTGCGGTTCGGTGGTGGCAAATATGAATATGACGTTCGGCGGGGGCTCTTCAAGAGTTTTAAGCAGGGCGTTGAAAGCCTGTTTGGTAAGCATGTGTACTTCGTCAATCACATAAATGCGGTACTTTCCTCCCATTGAAGAAAAACCGACATTCTCACGGAGTTCGCGTATATCGTTGACAGAGTTGTTGGATGCGCCGTCAATCTCCAGCACGTCAAAGCTTGAACCTGCGGCGATCCCCCTGCAGGAGTCGCATGACCCGCATGGTACAGGGGTCGGCCCCTTTTCGCAGTTGAGCGCGCGGGCCAGGATACGTGCTGTCGTGGTCTTGCCGACGCCGCGCGTACCGGAAAAGATATATGCATGGGCAATTCTGTTCTTTTCTATGGCTTTCTTAAGCGTATCGGTGATATGCGACTGACCGATCACGTCGTCGAAAGTCGTCGGACGCCATTTGCGCGCAAAAACGATGTAGCTCATACGCTCCCGATTCAAAAAAGGGCCAAGTTTACCTGCGGCACACCAAGTATCCGCTTACCGTTGCTCCCTTCCGGGCCTGGCGGGATTCACAGACTTGCATTGCGCAGGGCCTGGCCCGATTTTCAATAAAAAAAACTTAACGCCGGCAAACCAGCCCCCTCTAAAACCGCACGACATCATCGACGAAAATACCTTATTGCACGGGATTCAAAAAGCACGGGAACAGGTATTCGTCGTTTTATCTGCTTCTCACCGGTTTTTTTTGGACACTTTCCGGACAGTGATGTATATTTTCACCCGCTCTTACGGTCCCGTCGTCTAGTGGTTAGGACTCAAGATTTTCATTCTTGCAGCAGGGGTTCGATTCCCCTCGGGACTACTTTAAGAACTATCCCGCCATCCTGCCCCCTTAGAGCAGAATTTTTACCACGATCAGGTTCGCGATAAGAATAAGCACCATGGCCGCGACGACGGCTTTTTTGGTCGATTCCCCGACCCCGATGGCGCCTCCCTTGGTAAGGAATCCGAAATAACACCCGCACAGCGCGATGATGCATCCGAACACGAAAGATTTTACCATGCAGATGACAACGTCCTGAAATTTGAAAAACATCTTAAGCCCGTGGTAAAACGCCGAAGGATGCAGACCCATCGCCGTCTGTGCCAAAAGCTGGGCGCTGACAATTGCGAAAAATGCCGCAAAAACAGTGAGCATCGGGACCATTATGGCGCACGCGATCATCCGGGGGGCAAGCAGGTACGGATACGGGTCCAAGGAAAGGCAAACCATCGCGTCAAGCTGTTCCGTTACCCGCATGGTACCGAGTTCCGCGGCCAGCTTTGCACCTACCCTTCCGGTGATGACAAGCGAGGCAAGGACTGGCCCCAGTTCCGTAAGCACCGCTTTGCCGACCGCCATGCCCAGGTAGTTGAGCGGAATGGCTCCTGCAAACAGATATTTCGCCTGCCAGGCTGATACCGCGCCGACAAACACCGACGTCAACAGAACGACCGGAAGCGACCGTACTCCGACGATCATCATCTGCTCGGTAATGAGATGAAAACGCGCCAGGGAAAACGGCATCACCTTTACAATTCGTAGAAAAAACCGGGTAATCGCACCCAGCTGCTGGACAGACTCTCTTGTCGCAGAGCCGAACGCTGACGCGATTGTATCAAGCATGGCAGGCATGCCGCTCCCCCGGGTTTTCAGGACGGGTCTTTTTCCGTATCCGCCGCCACAGAAAATAAGCTCTGAGATAGGGAAATGTCAGCAGAGGCCACAGCAGCGTCAGAAGGACGCGGGCTGTGGAAATCCGCACAGCGATGCTTCCGTCGCATTCAAATGTGCCGCCGGAGAAATCCGGCGAGAACTGCACATCGATACTCCTGTCCATGCCGAAACAGCCGCTTTCAAGTGCTGACCAACAGCCGAATATTCTTCCTGTTTCGGCGGGGTCGCCGGTCCCTGCTTTTGCATGAATCCGTAAATGACGAAAATGTGCCATGCCGGAGAAAAGGCCAATGGTTTTTGCGCACCACCGGAGTATTTTCCCGGCCGTCCGCCGGTTACGGATGTCTTCCAGTATTGACAAAACGGACTTTATCTTCAGCCAGAAGCGGGGTAACCTTCCGGAAAAACCTTTCTCCGCAAAGGGGCTGCCCGGTGACGGCGCTTCACGGCGGTTTTCATAAGTCCCGGCGGAAACCCCCGGTTGTTGTTGAGGTTTCTGCCGAGCTGTCGAATGTATAAGAGCATCCGTGCTGTACACGAACGGAACGGATGTGTCTTTTTTTTTCATCGGCGATTCGCCTGTTTCCCTTCCGGCCGCGCTGCCGCCCTCCGCGCGGGTAATCCCGAACAGCGTCAACTTTGAACGTTTGCTTGCGGCGTTATACTCCCATCGGGCAAGCCATGGATGCAGCCAGCGCACATGCAGGAAGCAGTGACTGCGTAAGGCTGACGTAACATTCAATTCGCCGACGAGGGTAAACGGCACGAGCAAAACGGCCAGCATCGCGGCAGCGATACAACAGGACACGATGAGCAGGAAGGTGATTATCGTCATCCCGCAAGTCCGTCCGGCAGTTTGAAACCGGTTTCAGTGACGATCTGATCCATGGGGACGTCATTATACGAAAACGGAAGACGCTCCGCATGCATCTGGCAGTCGAACGCAAGTCCGAAGAGCGGGACACTGCCCCTGAATTCGCGTAAAAAATTATCGTAAAAGGCCAACCCTCGCCCCAAACGTCCTCCGTAGGCATCGAAACAGACTCCCGGACAGATGATGAACCGGAGGTCGCTCCGGAAAAAACGGTCACGGAGTCCGGGCAGCGGTTCAGGCACACCCCCTTCTCCTGCGACAATGTCCTTGTCAAGGTCTCTGATCTCCCCTAAACCCATGGCTCTTGACTCACGTCTGCAGTATGGAATAAGGACCCGTTTGCCGTCACGGACCATCTCGGTTATGAGTTCGCGTGTCTCGACTTCGCTGCCGATGTTTACGTATATCATAACGGCAGCGGCGTTCCTGAACCTTTCGGACTCGTTCAGATAAAGGCAGATACGACGCGATTTTTCTGCGCGCTCTGCAGGAGCAAGCCCCCTGCGAACAGCGATATATCTGCTCCGCAGCTCCTTCTTCTGTGTCTGGATAGTATCGCCTTCAGGAAAGCGTGAAATACCCTCGGGGCTTCCGGAAATATCATCAAGTTCATGCCGGATTTTTTCACCGAAGCTGCGCATACGTGCAAAAAATCGAGCGCTCTCCCGAACGAACCTCGGGAATTCCCTGGAACCGAAAAAAACCAGAACAAGCATGAGAATAAGTAAAACCTCGGAAAAACCTATTCCCATATCCATTATGCGCTCCTCCCTGCGATACGTGCGACGATAATGCTCAGAGCGTAAAGCAGAAGCAGAGGGACCGCCAGTGTCAGCTGTGAAAAAACATCGGGAGGCGTCAACACGGCGGCGATCAGAAAAATAATAATGACGGCAACCCGCGAATGACGCGTGAGAAACGCGGGCGTCAGGAGCCTCATCTTCACAAGTACAAACGATACGACCGGCAGTTCGAACACCAATCCGAAAGCCAGACTGAGCTTCAGGAGGAAATCGAAATAACCGTTGATCGTGAAATACGGGTCAAGAAGGCCGCCGGCGTAGCCGGTCAGTACTCGTAGAAGAAACGGAAGCAGAAGGTAGCAGAATCCTATCCCGGAAAGGAACGCAATCGTCGAAGCCGCCGCCGCCGGCAAGACGATGCGCCTTTCTTTCGGAAAAAGCCCCGGTGAAACGAACCTCCACATCTGATAAAAAACCGCAGGCGCCGCGAGTAGAATCCCTCCTCCAAGCGCTATTTTAATGCTTATCATGACGCTCTCGACCGGACTGGTGATTATCAGGTGCGGTTTCGGGTCCGCGAACTCAAGGGGATACATCATGACAAGGGTGAAAATTTTTTTCCAGAAAACGCCGCACGGTACGGCGCATAAGGCGATCGCAATAATAATTTTTATTATCCGCCACCGAAGCTCTTCCAGGTGGCAAAGAAACGTCATCTCTCCGGTTTCGCCCGACTGGCTCACGCCTTCGTGTTTTCCTTTTTATCAGGCTTCTCTGCTGCCGCCTCCTTGACAGTATCCTTGTCCCCGTCCTTCGCCGCCTTTTTAAATTCCTTAAGGCCTTGCCCGAGCCCTCTGGCAAGCTCAGGGATTTTTTTAGCCCCGAAAAGCAGAATAACGACGAGAAGAATAATCAGTATTTCCGGCAGACCGATATTTCCGAACATTCTCTGCCTCCTTGTCCTGTTGGATAAAATATATTTAACGCCGTTTATGTTCCGCATCTATTGACGCGGCAAAAACATGTGCGTATTTCCTGCGTGTTCTGACGATAAGAGGTGAAGGAAATGGAAACGCCCGGCGCGGTGTACGGCATCCATGCCGTCGAAGAGCTCCTTTCCAAAAGGCTCGAGACCGTTGACCATATCTATTTTGACAAGACGAAACGAAACCCCCTGCTCTTCAGACTCATCAAAACATGCAGGAAGGAAAGGCTCGCTTACAACCTCGTGCCTCCGCTGAAAATCGCCCGGCTCGCCGGGACCGATAACAATCAGGGTGTTGCGGCTTTGTGCAGCGTACGGCCCTATTGTTCTCCAGAAGCGCTGGATGCGAAACTGGCAAAGGTATCGACGCCTCTCCTTGTACTCGCCGCGTCCATCGAGGACCCGCAGAACCTCGGAGCGCTTATACGTTCCTGTGTCGCATTCGGCGTTGACGCGCTTCTTCTGGAGCGGAAAAATACCGCCCCGCTCTCTTCCTCCGTGGCAAAAGCTTCTGCAGGAATGGTGGAGCACTGCAC
Organism: Chitinispirillaceae bacterium; assembly: GCA_016926315.1. The sequence goes on along the minus strand of JAFGOU010000592.1, from coordinate 23,024 downwards.
CATTGTGCGTCCTAAAAACCTCGAAGGCATTGTCCGCGAATACGTGAAATCCGGGTTTACCGTTGTCGGCGCCAGAGCCGCGAAGGGCGTCCCGCCTGTGCAGATCGACTTCGTCGGTCCTGTCGTTATTGTTCTGGGCGGCGAACACCGGGGCATACCGCCCTATCTTGAAAAACTCTGCACGTGCTTTGTGTCGATTCCAATGGACAACAGAGTAAACTCTCTCAATGTGGCTGCCGCCGGAGCGGTGATCATGTACGAATGCATGCGACAGAGGCAGAAAACAGCTGTTTGAATAAAAGAATTATTGTTTTCCGGCGAAAAACTGGTCCAGCATGTCGCTGACATCATCGCCCGTAATACCTATCTGGCTCTTGTCTCCCGGGGCCGTCTGCTCCGCCCTTTTGCTGACGCCAAGGAGATCATTGCGGTCCGCAATAATGGTCTCTGCCTCTATGTCGTACATCGTGGCCGGCTGCGGTATCTTCTCTTCCTGTTTTTCGGGTGCCGGCATTCGTGAACTCAATGAAGCACGCGCAGCCGGCGGTTTACTGAGCGGAGCCGCCGGTATTCGTACCGGGAAGGAAACCGCCGCTTCGGCCATGGTCTCTTCGTCTTTCTCTTCCTGCTTGACCGCGTACGGTTCTTCTGCCGGCGCCGGCGGCAGTTTGGATACTTTGTCAGCCAGTGAAAATTGAGCGACCGTAGCCGACGTCATCGTTTCTTCCGTTAAACCGGGGTCAATAGCCGCCCCTTCTTTGAGGCCATCTCCTACTCCGGGCGCCTTTTCTTCCGGAGGGACAGGCACCTTCTGCTCATCTTGACGCCCTTCAGGAACAGCGGTCGCCCGCGCCGTTTCACCGATGACCCCCGAGCCCGTGTCCATTGCAAGGAACGTCTCGAGAGGAAGGTCTTTTTCTTCCTTGGACGATTCAGCAACCGCGCTGATGACTGCATCATCTGAAAGCCGTGACGCCGTTTCAGGTACAGGCTCCCCGTGCTCCGTTCCCGCTTTTAAAACCTGAGCCTCTTCTTTCGGCGGAACGATGGCGCCGCGTTTCCGGGCGGCTGCCGCCAGCGGCGGGAACATCATAGAGACCGTTTCGCGCTGGACCGTTTCAATCACGCCGCTTTCGGCTATCCGGGAATACTCCTCGATAAGCTTCTCGGTATACTTTACGAAAAAGATATCAAGGACATGGACGCCTGGCTTGTAGGTACGGTTGACGGTTTCAATTTTTTCCAATAACGAATTGCGGAATTCCTCAGTGGAGATACGTTCTGCCCGGTACGACGCAAGGATGCTGTCCACGTCGGTCCATTTTTCCTGAACGGAGGTGACGATCCGGTCACGCCTCGCATTACGCCTGTGCAGTGCTCTGCGGCGGATTAGTACGATGATTGCGCTTATGGCTAATGCTGCCCCCGCTCCGGCACCGGCCCACAGCGCCGAAGTCAGCAGTTCGTTCATATAAAAATCCTTTCCCTTCCTGTACGCGACCTCATCGGCGCGACTGTGCAGTCAGGTTTTGTTGAATTATATCACTTTGAAGGGCGTTTTGTCAATCTATCCTTTTCCGCCTGTTAAAAAAGCCCCCCATTACGAGGAGCTTAATGTACCTCGCAGGGAAACACCCTCTATTGAGAAGCCGGCGAACACTTTTCCCTGATCGCGATCAGGTCTTTCATAATGCCTGACATGTCGACAAGACGGTTGACGCCTCCAAATCCGTCATGCAAGAGACGGTATATGGCATACAGCTCATCATAAACGGCTTTTGCCTTTGGATTCGGCGTGTATTTCGCCGGTTTGAGGGACGTCATCTTCCCCTGTGCTTCAGGGAAGGAATCATATCCTCCGTTCCTCTCTCCTGCAACCACCGCTGCAGCGATGCATGAGCCGAGAGCGCACGTCTGCGAGGAACCGGAGATAAGCATGGTACAGCCCGTAACATCGGCATAGATCTGCATGAGCATCGGATTCTTTTCCGCGATACCGCCGCAGCAGACGATGCGGTCGACGGGAACGCCGTACTCCTTGATCCTTTCGATGATCGCGCGTGCGCCGTAAGCCGTGGCCTCGATGAGGGCCCGGTAAATTTCGGCCGGCGTGGTGTAGAGGGTCTGCCCGACGATAAGACCGGTGAGCCTCGGATCCACGAGTATCGTGCGGTTCCCGTTGTTCCAGTCAAGAGCGACGAGTCCCGTCTGGCCGGGAGCAAGCTTCTGCGCCTGCTTTGTAAAGTTCGTATGCAGCGATCCGTCATTGCCGCATACCACTTCGACAAACCACTTGAATATATCTCCCACCGCAGACTGTCCGGCCTCGACACCGTAGTAATCAGGCAGAATGGAACCGAGCACCGTCCCGCAGATTCCTGGAATCTCGCCTTTTTTATGTTCCCGGGAGACGACGGTGCAGTCGCAGGTCGAGGTGCCGATGATCTTGACCAGCGTTCCTTCGGCGACCCCTGCGCCGATGGCCCCGTAATGCGCGTCGAACGCGCCTATGGCGATGGGGATTCCCGCGCGCAGACCGAGTTTGGCAGCCCATTCGGTGCACAGGGTGCCGGCGGGCGTTTTTGCGTCGTACGCCGTCGCAAAGAGGCGGTCGCGCAGGTCGGCGAGCTTCGGGTCCAGCATGCTTAAAAAATTCTTGTCGGGAAGTCCTCCCCAGTCGTGCTGGAAGATCGCCTTGTGGCCTGCGGCGCATACGCCCCGCATGACGGCGGTCGGATCCTTTACGCCGGCGAGTATCGCCGGAATAAAATCGGCGAGTTCCACCCAGGAATAGGCGGCGTCAAAAACCGCGGGCTCCGCGTTGAGGCAGTGCCATACTTTTGCCCAGAACCATTCCGACGAATAGGTGCCGCCGTACCGCTCGATGTATTTCGGAGCGTGCTTTTTCGCGGTCTCCGTGATCCTGGCGGCTTCTTCCGCCGAGGTGTGATCTTTCCAGAGCCATGCGTGGGCAGCGAGGTTTTTCTTCCACTCTTTCTGCAGGGCGAGCGGCACGTTTCTGCGGTCGACCGGTATCGGCGTTGAGCCGGTCGTATCGACGCCGATGCCGATAACGCTTTCCGGTGAAAAACCTTTATGCTTTTTTGCCTGCTTGAGTGCCGACACGACTGAAACCTCAAGTCCCTTTATATAATCTGCCGGGTTCTGACGCGCAAGGTGATGGTCATTCTTATCAAGAAGAATACCCTGATGCCCGGACGGATAGTTGAAGACAAACGATCCGACATCCTTGCCGGTACTGGTGCTTACCACGATGGCGCGAACCGAATTGGTACCGTAATCGACCCCTATCGTGAAACGTTCTGCCACAAAATCCTCCTGGTTGTTCAGTTGATATTTGTTTTGTATTGAATACGGTTACGGTGTTTTTTTCTGCCCGTAATAGGCGTTTTTTCCGTGCTTCCGCAGAAAATGCTTGTCAAGAAGCTCTTTCTGGATATGCAGCGGCGTTTTTCTTAATGTCAATGCATAGTGCGCCATCCGGGCAACCAGCTCCATGGCAAAGGCGTTCTCAACCGCCTTTTCCCCGGTACCGCCCCACGCGAAAGGCCCGTGGCTGTGCACCAGCACGCCGGGGACGTCCTGATACCTGAGATTTTTAAACCTCTCCACGATCACGTTCCCTGTTTCACGTTCATAGGCCCCGCCGCCTATCTCTTCCGGCGTCATCTTACGGGTCACCGGGACCTCGCCGTAAAAATAGTCGGCATGGGTGGTCCCAAGGCACGGGATAGCCATTCCCGCCTGTGCGAAACCGGTGGCGCAGACGGAGTGCGTATGAACGACCGCGCCGATCCCCGTAAATCCGCGGTACAGACAGCAGTGGGTGGGCGTGTCGGACGACGGATTAAGCTCGCCTTCCACTTTTTTCCCATCGAAGTCTACGAGGACCATATGCTCGGGCTTCATATCATCGTACGATACGCCGCTCGGTTTTATCGCGATGATCCCGCCCGCGCGGTCAGCGACGCTTACGTTTCCGAAGGTCAGATTTACAATGCCGAACTTCGGGAGCAGCATGTTCGCTTTGTAGGACTCTTCCTTAAGGCGTTCAAGCATCGGGCGCTTTCCCTTGTTAAAAGCGTGTTTAATATAATTTAATACTAAACAACTATCAAAAACCGCCGTCGATTGAAAATCACACTATTTTATTCCAAGCATATCTTCCGCTCTTTTATCAAGATATCTCGGCAGGCCTTCGGGAATAAGGTACAGCATTCCGGCAGCCTCCCACGCTTCGCGGCTTTCCATACAGAGATAGACCGGCGCCCGGGAATCGTGACGTTCAAATTCATCCCTCAGGGCCGAGTACAGGGCGACACGGTAAGGCCTGAAAAAACGGAGTTTGCCGTCTTTGCCGGTGATCATCTCGCCTGAAAAAAGAGGAAGGTGTTCATTGCCTGCACGCAGGTGTTTTTTTAAAAGCGGATTGGTCCTGAACCCTCCCATGCTGCACCATGCGATTTTCCGCGCGTCCTTGACATGTGCATATATCGATCTGACCACCTCCCGGTACTCCCGTTCCCAGCCGTGATACCAGAAAAGCGGGTCAAAATGAAACGCCACAAAAAAACCCATCTTCTCGCACTCCCGTGCGGCGGCAAGCCGTTCTTCAACCGGCGCGGTCCCGTTTTCGTAGAGAGCGATCATGCGCGGCGTGTTGAGAGAAAAACCGATTATCGCACGTTCGGGCCTGCGTATTTCACGAAGGCGTGCTATGTTCACGCTTTTGGTCTTGAATTCTACGATGACGTTCCGGTAGGGCTCCAGTGTTCGGGCGATTTTACGCGACATTCCAAGCTCGTCCTCTGCAAAAAGGCTGTCGGTGAATTCTCCCGTTCCGAACCTGACGACGCCGCGCCATTGTTTCATTTTACGGGCCACTTCGCGCTCCAGTTCGGCGTAATTCCTGAACAGAACAGGGCATTGACGTTCAAAGTATACCTGAAGAATGCAGTACCGGCAGTACATACCGCACCCGCGCTGCGGAGTAAGTATCTGGTATCCGCAGCAGAGATAACCGGCGCCGGTGCCCGGGCAGGGTTTCCAGAACTCCCCTTGAAACAGTTCCTTTTCCATCACGTATTTACTTTCAAGATGGCCGGCCGCGGCATAACACGTCAGCGTTTTCGGTATGTTTAAAATAAATCAGCCCGCAGGATGGCCTGATGTCCATCGCTGGAAATATTTTTCGGTATTAGTCCTTCCTGTCTTGCGTTTAATCCTGACTAAACAAGGCATGGCCGTATGCAGAAAGTCCAGACGATGATTTACGTGACGCCATGCTGATGTGCGCAGGCATGTGGCTATTTCCCCCGATAGATTGTATTTTTGTACATCACCAGTTCTGAAAGGCAGCGCCCACATGCCCGTACCTACCGGTCCCAAAGGGACACGCGATTTTTTCCCCGATGAGATGGCGTTCCAGAGTTTCATTTTCTCTTCGTGGGAAAAAACATGCAGGCGTTACGGTTTCGAACAGTATGACGGACCGACGTTCGAGCGCCTTGATCTTTACACAAAAAAATCAGGGGCGGAAATAGAAGATCAATTGTACGCTTTCAAGGACAAAAAAGGAAGAGATCTCGCGCTGCGTCCTGAAATTACGCCGACACTTGCAAGGATGGTGGCATCACGCGGCACGAACCTTAAACTGCCGCTCAGGTGGTATTCAATCCCAAGACTTTTCCGCTACGAGAAGATGCAGAAGGGCCGCCTCAGAGAGTTTTTTCAGCTGAACATGGACATTATCGGCATCGCCGAAGTAAGTGCCGATGCGGAGCTTATCGCCGCATCCGTTGATATGATGCGCCTGCTCGGTTTTTCTGCAGCTGATTTCAAGGTGCGTATTTCAAGCCGCACACTTCTTGAGGAGCTTATTACCGCAGCCGGCATGACCGGGAATGACTGCGGCATACTCTATTCCATTCTCGATAAAAAAACAAAACTTTCTTCGGATGAATTCGACCGGATTTTGTTTGATGCCTTTCCCGACAAAAAAATCCGAAGCCGGATCGGAAGGATATTCGAGCTGAAGGATCTCGATGACGTCCGTAAACTTGGTTCAGATACCCCTGCCTATACGACGCTGAAAAATCTGATGGACACTCTCATGCTGTACGGGTTTTCAGAATATGTCGCTTTTGACATAGGCACGGTCCGTGGTCTTGCCTACTACACGGGGATTGTTTTCGAAGTGTTTGACAACGCAAAGAGCATGCGTGCCGTCGCCGGTGGCGGCAGGTATGACCGTTTGATCGAGCAGTACGGGGGTCCGCCTGTTCCAGCCGCCGGTTTTGCAGCCGGAGATGTCGTCCTTGCCGATCTTATGAGAGAAAAAGGCATTTCTCCGGTTAGGACCGGGAGAAGTTTCTGTTATATCGCTGCGCTGGAAGGGACCAGCCCGGCAGAGGTCATATCGCTTGTTCAGGAACTTCGCGCAGCCGGCGTGTCCTGCGAATTCTCACTGAAAGACCTCTCCGTCGGCAAACAGATGAAAAATGCAAATGCCGCACGGGCGTTGTTCGTCCTGTTCGCTGGCGGTGATGAGTCAAAAAAGGGCATGGTAAAAATAAAAGACATGTCCTCCGGAAACGAATCGATGGTCGCGCGCCATGAGATTGTGAACAGCACCCTGCGGCTGTTGTCACTTAATCGGCCCTGATTCCTCGTATACAAAATCATATGAGCGATCGTAATCTAGGATATTGCGTCATTCTTTTCCTGGCACTCTTTATCGCCGGCATCACCGTCTATTTATTGACACACATCCTGGCGCCCGCATATTACCGCACCCTTGTTTTTGATTCTCCCAACTCAATGAATTTCCTTAAAAAACAGGATCCGGTCCGGTTCCGCGGCGCAGAAGCAGGTACCGTCAGGAACATCTATCTGAAGGATGGAAAAACCTGCGTCAGGATTGAAACCAGAGAACCCCTCGAAATTCATGAGAATTACCGTATCGTCGCCGATGCGAAAGGTTTCATGGGTGACCGCTACATAGAAATCGACCCCGGCGATGAACGTAAACCAGCCATTGGCCCTCATGAACCGCTTTCAGGCATTTTCCCCATGGGGCCTGTCGAAGGTATCGCTTATGTGGCGGAATTGAGTGATAAAATAGGATTACTTAATATAATGATCGATAAGTTTATGAAAGAGGAAGGATCCCTTGAAAACGGGCTTGATGTTATGATAAAAAAAATTGATAGCTTCACGGTATCGCTCGCCGGAATCCTCAACAAAGCAAGGATTTTTTCCTCCGTCAAAGCCGATACCCTCGTTGATGCGCTTCGCAACGCACACGAGGCGACGAAAAAGATGACTGTATCCGTACCTGAGACTGTTTCTGCTCTTGAAAACATATCGCTCAAGACATTAAGGATTCTTAATGCTGCAGATTCTCTTACCGTATCCTGTGAATTGCTCCTTAATCGCTTGAATTCTATCGAAGCCGGTTTATCGATCGATGATATCATGAAACTTCGTTTCCAGATTTCATCCCTCAGGAAATTCCTCAACGATCTTCGCGAGAACGGGTTACGTCTGCCGGCACGGTTATAATCCATTCCTTTTCTCATCCCGAAACGATATATGCGGACTCATTTTAATAAACAGACCATTTTTGAGTTTCTTCCAAACAGCGCTATATAATATGTATTGATTTCCATTTTCAATCACATATTTCTTGAATGTTGCGTTTTTGCGTCAGTATGTTTTGTTAGGTAATTTTTCCCTTATTACCATGCTGATCAAAGGCTAATCTCCCGCCAAGACTCCTTGAGCGACGGCCTTTTAGTCGCTTAATTGACAATAGGTCACCCATTGTCCATTGTCCGATTCTTTAAATATTACAAAAAACACAGAATCCGTTTTGTAAATAAATAGAAAAATTGCCCCTTTTTCTCCTTTTTAGGGGTGTCCGATGTTTCTTAAATTTAACCTTTGACATCCTTTCAAATAATATTATATTATTTCACTCTTAAAACGATTTTGCTGGTGTTGATAACACAATGTTTAGAAAAGGTCGAAAACATGTTGATAATCTATTGAAAAACAACGCGGCAAATTTACAATGCGTAAAAATATTGGTTATTGTCTTGATAATATTGGAATTGCGTTTTTGATTTAATTATTTACCTTAAACAAGGTGCCGCTTTTTGTTTTATAAGCATTCTGCTTCCATTGAATTTGAATGAATGTTGACAACATGTTTAAAACTAATTTCGTCGATGAAACCTCCGCGCTGTCTCCCTGGCAGAAATGTCTCCGTAAAATCTTTGAAAAGATAGGTCCGGCAAGCTATGAAACATGGTTTCGAACAACCGATTTCTCAATGAATCAGGGCAATGCAGATATCCTTGTACCTAACCAGTTTTTTGCCGACTTTATTGAGGAACACTTTTTATCGCTCATAAAGGAGATCTTAAAAGAAGCCGGAATCTCTTTTAATTCAATTTCCTTTATCCCCACTCAAAAAGAATGGAAAATCGTAGAACCGATATGTGATGAAATTACCGAAAGCAGAGAAAGGTCTGCCCGCACATCCGTTGAAACACCTAATCAATTCCACCCTCTCTATACCTTCGAACGTTTCGTAGTCGGAGACAGCAATCAAATGGCGCACGCTGCAGCCATGGCTGTTGCAGAAGCTCCGGGAAAAACATCCTTTAATCCTCTTATAATCCACGGAGGCACCGGACTGGGGAAGACCCACCTTCTACAGGCGGTTGGTCATTTCGCCAAGACCGAAGGGACCGCTGAAAATATCGTTTATCTTACGAGCGAAGAGTTTTCGACACAATACATCAACTATGTCGTTCATCAGAAGGATTCCACCTCTTTTTATAAAAAATTCACCACGGTCGACCTTCTGCTGATCGATGATATCCATTTTTTCAGCGGAAAACCAGGCACGCAGAAGGAATTTTACCGTATTTTCAACAAGCTGCTTCTGGAAAGAAAGCAGATCGTTCTTTCCTCAGACCGGCCTCCTGACAAAATACCGGACATGAATGAACACATTATAAGCCGTTTTATGGGAGGCCTCGTTTCCGATATCCAGCCCCCGAACCTTGAAACACGCATAGCTATCATCCGACAGAAAGCCGAAACGGACGGGTTATCGCTTCCCAATGAGGTCGTCCAGTTCATCGCCGGCAATATCACTTCCAACGTGCGTGAACTTGAGGGTACCCTCATCAAGCTGATCGCATCTTCGTCATTCACCGGAAAAGACATAACCCTGGATCTCGCTAAAGAGCTCTGCGTTGATGTCATTTCCCGAAAAAACGAACGAATTTCCATCAAAAACATCCAGAAAAAAGTGGCCGAATCATTCGGAATCAGTCCTAACCAGTTGAGCGCCCATACGCGCAAACGTGACGTCTCTTTCCCCCGCTCCGTTGCCATGTTCCTGTGTAAAAAGCTGACGAGCCAGTCACTCAATTCCATTGGTCTCGATTTCGGCGGCCGGGATTATTCAACGGTAATTCATTCATGTAAAAAAATCGAAAGCGAAATAGGCAAAAACGGTGAGCTGAGAAAAAAAATCGATGCCATCGAAGCCACGATCAGGTCACCATAACATCAATCAGCATCATTACTGAAATAACCATCATTTTATTCCCTCGTCCGTATGCCTCCGTTGCAGTACTTCTGCACTTTCGGTCGTTCAGATGCTGGTTCTTGCGTGTCCCGCACCCCTGAGGTATCTTTGATAACAACCGAAAGGATTTGATAACGTATCTTATTTTTCGCACATTTTTTGAGGTGAGACCCTCGGACTGGTATATTGTTGGTGAGTGCTAAATTCACTTTACAAACAACCAGAGGAGGGTCTCGTGGGTAAAATAATTGAAGTAAACGAGGAGTTCATCAAGAACCAGCTTGGAGAGATGGTCCGGGGAAGTGTGGAAGAGACGTTGAACGGATTGCTGGACCAGGAGGCGGATCGTCTATGCAATGCATCGAGATATGAGCATACCGATGCGCGGAAGGATACCCGGGCCGGACATTATGTTCGTCAACTACAGACCAAGGCCGGAGAAGTGAGCCTTAAAGTTCCGAAGCTTCGCACGATTCCGTTCGAGACGGCGATTATCGAGCGATATCGCCAGCGGGAGTGCTCGGTAGAGGAGGCGCTCATAGAGATGTATTTAGCCGGTGTTTCTGTTCGCCGCGTGGAGGACATCACCGAGGCACTGTGGGGGACGAAGGTGTCTGCGGGCACGGTAAGCGAGCTGAACAAGAAGGCGTACGCGAACATCGAGAAGTGGCGGAACCGGCCCATCGAGCGGGCGTTCCCGTATGTGTATATGGACGGGATATGTCTGAAGCGCTGCTGGGCTGGCGAGGTGAGGGTAGTTTCCGTGCTGGTGGCTATCGGCGTTGCGGATGACGGCTACCGGGAGATTCTGGGTGTTGCGGAAGGGGCGAAGGAGGACAAGGAAGGATGGCTTGGCTTCCTGCGCTGGCTCAAGGAGCGGGGGTTGCACGGCGTAGACCTGTTCATCTCGGACTGCTGCCTGGGCCTTGTGGAGGCCCTTCACGAGTGCTTTGAAGGCGCAAAATGGCAGCGGTGCGTGGTTCACTTCTACCGTAACGTGTTTTCGGTGGTTCCCAACAAGCTCATGCGGGAGGTGGCGGTCATGCTGAAGGCGATCCACGCGCAGGAGAGCCGGGAGGATGCTGACGCGAAAGGCAAGGCGGTTGCCGAGAAGCTCCGGGGCATGAAGCTCACGAAGGCCGCGGAAAAGGTCACGGAGTCGCTCCTGGACACGCTGACCTACATGTCGTACCCGCAGGAACACTGGACGCGGATACGGACGAACAACAGCCTTGAGCGGCTCATGCGTGAGATACGGAGGCGTACCAGGGTCGTGGGGAGCTTCCCCGACGGCAACTCGGCGCTCATGCTGGCCGCTGCGAGACTACGACACGTTGCAGGGACTGTCTGGAGCAGCAAGAAATACCTGGACATGGAACTGCTGGCTAAGAAGAACCTGATGCAGGAGGCGGCGGCCTGACGGCACGCTGCAGGGACCGGAAATTAACTGACAATATATGCGTCTTAAGGAACTCCACAAAAAAGAATGTGCGAAAAAATCTTGACACTACCAAGGATTTACCGTTGAAACTGCTTGATTCGATCAACTCTCCAGCTGATTTGCGGGCATTACCTCCTGAAAATCTTCCGAAACTTGCCGGAGAAATCCGCGAAATTATGGTTGATGTGGTAAGCCGTACGGGCGGCCATCTTGCACCGAGCCTGGGCGCGATTGAACTCACCATCGCGCTCCATTATGCCTATAATACACCGGAAGACATCCTGGTATGGGATGTGGGGCACCAGGCATACGCGCACAAGATACTTACCGGCAGGCGCGAACGGTTCAAAACCCTCAGGCAGTTCAACGGTATAAGCGGATTCCCGCGCGTAACGGAAAGTGAGTACGATGCCGTTTCTTCGGGTCACGCTTCGACGTCCATCAGCGTTGCGCTGGGCATTGCGCAGGCCCGTGACCTCCTCAGGCAAAAACAAGAGGTCGTGGCCGTTATCGGTGACGGCGCGCTCAGCGGAGGCCTCGCCTTTGAGGGGCTGAACAATCTCGGTTCCAGCACGACCAAACTGACTATCGTTCTTAACGACAACAAAATGTCCATTTCAAAAAACGTCGGCGCATTGTCACGCTATCTTACCCGTGTGATAACCGATAAACGATACCATAAGATAAAATCCGAGATATGGGACATGCTCGGCACGCTTCCCGGTGTCGGAAAAAGCATACGGAACGTCGTGCACAGCATCGACGACTCTCTCAAGCATCTTCTTATCCCCGGCAAGCTCTTCCAGGATATGGGAATACAGTATCTCGGCCCGATCAACGGTCATAATATCAACGAAATGATAGAGGTCTTTAAAGCCGTCCAGCAGTTTTCACGAACGCCGGTGCTTGTGCATGTCATTACCACCAAAGGCAAAGGCGTCAGCTTTGCCGAAGACGATGCGACGAAATTCCACGGCATCGGCAGCTTTTCAAAAACGACGGGCGAAACCATTACGGCAACGAAGAAAACGCCCTCTTACAGCGAAGTTTTCGGCTCCACCCTGGCAGATATCGCCCGTACACGTCCTGAAATCGTCGCTATCACCGCCGCCATGCGTGACGGCACCGGCCTTGAAAAATTCTCCAGGGAATTTCCTGAACGCTTCTTCGATGTCGGCATAGCGGAACCGCATGCGGTCACCTTCGCAGCCGGCCTGGCGCTTAAAGGGCTGCGGCCTGTCGTCGCCATATACTCGACTTTTCTTCAGCGTTCGCTCGACCAGATTATTCATGACGTCGCGCTGGATAATCTGCCGGTGGTTTTCTGCATTGACCGGGCAGGACTCGTCGGCGACGACGGTCCAACCCATCACGGGCTGTTCGATCTGTCCTTCCTGCGGGGTGTCCCTGGCGCTTCAATCATGGCGCCCCGCGATGAAAACAGCCTCCGTCAGATGCTCTATACCGCTCTTGCGAATACCAAGGGCCCCTCGTTTATCCGCTATCCCCGCGGCTGCGGTCCCGGCGCAGCCCTTGACAAACCGCTGCAGGTTCTGCCTGCAGGCGTTCCTGATGTCGTCAGGCCGGGTTCAGGATGCGCCCTCATCAGTGCCGGTGATTTTTTCACGCTGGCATCGGAGGCGGGCGAAATGCTTCAAAGTCACGGCATCTCTCCCGCCATTGTCGACGCGCAGTTCATCAAACCTTTCGACCGCGAGAGTTATACGCGCCTTTTTAAGGAGTATCCTGACATCGTTACGCTGGAGAACAACAACCTCGAAGGCGGGTTCGGTTCTGCGCTGCTTTCCTTTGCCTCTGACTGCGGCCTGCGGCGCATGCCGCGGTTCCTGCGTCTGGGACTTCCGGATCAGTTCATTCCACACGGAAGCATCGACAGACTGCTTATGTCTCTTTCGTTAGATCCGGAAAGCATTGTCGAGCGCATTCTTCAATTCGTCCGGCAGTAAAAAACACGGACACCTAAACAATAGACTGCTGAGGATAAAACAGGAGAGCTTAATAGCTACGGGCTCCTGAACACCTCCGATCCGACAAGAAAATAAAGCAGAATGACCACTATCGCCACCGCAAGCGCTATGAAAAAAGGGTTCAAGAACAGTTCCTGGAGAAAACCCGCTCCTCCTCCGTGCCGCGCCGCGTTAAGGATGGAGAGCCTTACCTGCTCCGGCACATCTTCCACGCCGACCGAATCCACCTGTTCTTTCACCCGGCGGAACTCTTTGAGGATATCCGAGCATGGCGCACAGGCATCAGCGTGTTCCCTGATGTCAGGAGGACCTCCTGTCACCGCGAGCTCCATCAGCTGTTCCTCCGAAGGATGCTCCCCTGGTCTGAAATAGTTCATAGCCCCTTCCTGATCAGCACATCGCGCAATTTCCGCAGAGCCCTGAATGCCTTGACGCGCGCATTGTTTTCCGTCATACTCATGAGCCTGCCTATTTCGGCATACGTATAGCCGAGTTTCAGATGCAGGTAAACGACTGCCCGTTCGGTCTCCTCCAGCTGTGAGAGCTGCCGCCACGCTGTCTTGCCGTCATCGCTTTCTTCACTGTTTTCTTCTTTAACGCCTATGTTGTCATTGTATTCGACGAATTTTCTGGCACTCCTGAAATGGTCTATGCATGCATTGCGCGCTATTGCGTAAAGCCAGGCGGTCTGTTCATTCTCAGACTGTGGAACAGCAGCGCTCCGCCATACCTTCATGAAAACCGTCTGCAGGATATCATCACCTGCAGACCTGTTGCCCGTTGTCCACAGGATGAAGTTATAAAGCCTTCTCGCGTTCCGGTCGTAAATATGTTTGAACGTGCTGCCGTCCACGGCTAAACGACCTCCGTTTACAGGCACTTGCCGGCCGGGACCATTGCTGCTTTAATCCGTTTCCCCCGTCACTGGAAATGCACAAAACCTCTTCCCGAAGACGTCGCACAGGGTTGATCATTATATAACGTAACCGAGTTACGTCGGCCTATACGGGTGCATCGGGAGTCGCGGAAGAATTTTCTCCGCTCTTACGGGGCCCCATTACCGATCCGATCGCGCGCATGAATTCCTGAATGCTGAAAGGCTTTGCCAGAACGCCGTCAAATCCGTATCGTTTATAATCGGCAAATATGGGGTCGTTTGAATATCCGCTGAAAGCAATCACCCTGGCATCGGGATCGATCTCACGGAGTTTGCGTACGGTTTCCTTGCCTCCCATGCCGCCGGGTATCGTCAAATCCAAGATGGTGATGAGGAAGGGGTCGTTTTGAGACAACGCCTCGGCGTAGAGCTCAAGGGTCTGCGTTCCGTTCGAAACTCCGACCGGGCTGTAGCCGGCCTTTTTTAAAAAAGATTCCACCACCGTGCGTACGATCACATCATCGTCCATGATAAGCACTCTCCCCGTTCCGCCGTTCATCGTTGATTCATCCGGATATTTTTTGCGCTCCGGCTTATCGGATGCCGGCAGAAAAAAGGTGAAAATCGAACCTTTACCGGGGGTCGACTCCGCATAGATGTTCCCTTTATGCCGTTTAATTATTGAATAAACGGTCGTCAAACCAAGGCCGGTACCCCCTTTTTTGGTCGTGAAATAAGGATCAAAAACACGGTCCAACTGGTCAGAGGGAATCCCGACTCCTTCGTCAACGACGGTAATCTTTACATATTTGCCCGGTGCCAGCGGAATGGATTTCGGTGATGCCGAAGAAAAATCCGAGTTTTCTCGGAGGTGATTCTCCCCTTGTATCGTCACCGTCCCGCCGCCGGGCATTGCCTGCACCGCGTTCTGGATGAGATTGCTCATGACCTGGTCGATCTGACCCTTGTCGACCTCCGCCAGCCAGAGGTCTTCGGGGACATCAATGCGGTGATCGACATTTGATCCGCTCAGGCAAAAACCTACCGTGTCGAGTATTACCTGTCTGATTGAAACGGTCTCTCTTACTGACGAACCACCCTTGGCAAAAGAAAGAAGCTGTTTGGTCAGCGTCGTAGCCTTGAACGCGGCCTTCTCCGCCTCTGTTATCATCGAGCACACTTCTTTGTTGCCGGAAGCGTTTGTCTTTGCCATGAACAGATACGTGGTGATCCCGGTCAGCAGATTGTTGAAATCGTGCGCGATGCCTCCCGCAAGTACTCCCACCGATTCGAATTTCTTGATCTTCAGGAGTTCTTCCTCAAGAAAATGACTCTGCGTAATGTCACGCAGCACCATGACGTTCCCGTTGTATCCGTCTTTTTCCCTGATAACCGCGCCTTGATACTCCGCAATGATTTCGTTGCCGCCGCGGGAACGGAGAAAACAGCGGTTCTCCGATCTCTGAAGGGATGCATGGGGACACTGCGCGATGAAATTCTTATACGATACCGGAAAATGCTTTTCATCAAATAGCTGGACGACTATTTCAAACTTTTTTCCTGCGGCTTCTTCCAGAGCCCATCCGGTCATTATTTCCGCTGCTTTATTAATAAGGGCTATCCGGCCCTCCGCATTAAGTAAAATAACGGCATCGCCAATACTCCGCAAGGTGACGGCAAGAAGTCTTTTTTCAGCCGCAAGCGCGTTCTTCACCTTTTCCCGTTCCGCAAGATCTTCCTTCAGCTTCAGGTTCGCCTCAGCCAGCTCAGTCGTGCGCGCCTTTACCTGCTGTTCAAGCCTTGAATTCGTTTCGCGCAGCAACTGTTCCGCTTTGATCTGCCGCGCCCGCGTGGAAACGATATGCGCGATTTCGATTAAAAGGTCGATCTCTGTCTGAGTCCAGGTACGTACCTGCTCACAATCGGAAAAGGTAAGGATACCGCTGAAGGAGTAGGGATCGTCATAGGGAACCGCCAGAAACGATTTCACTTTATAGAATTTAAGCAGGGCGGCGATCTCCTCCTGTCTTTTTCCCGCCGGCACGTCTTCGTAGGCGGCTACATACCGCTGTCCGATGAATTCGCTGACGATATCATAGGGCAGTCTGCTTGACGGCGATGCGTATTGCCTCGCCTTGAACCATTGAATGGTGCACACCGCCTCTGATTTTTCCCTGAGGACGGTAAAATAGCCGCAACGGCTCAGGTCCAGCGCCGGCCCGACGAGAAAAAGCAGCTTTTCAATGAGTTTTTCTTCCGATGTCTTGTCTCCTGCGGCAGCTTTCCACATTTCAATGCGCAGCTGAGAAAGCTTCTGGAGACGCGCCACCCGGTCGCGCACCGACCCCAATTCCGTTACTACGTTTTCAAGAACCTGATCGGGGTCGCTTCCCTTTTTAACGGGCGCGAAACCCTTTTGAGGAGAGAAGTCAGGCAAGCTTCTGTTAAGCGTTTTGACCAATTCCAGCAGCAAATGCCTTACTCTGGCAATACTATATTGCTGCGAAACAGACTTCGCCATGGTGTGTGCCCTATGAATGGGGTATACGGGCTGAGTTAAATATACAGTCATTACAAAAAAATGTCGACATTTTTTTTGTAATTCCGGGTATCCGCCGCACCGGACCTAATGAGGCATGGTAAATGTATGTGACACCCGGATTGAAGAAGCATGGTGGGCCGGAAAACGCCAGGACGCGACCTGCGCGGTCAAATCAGAGATAAACATCGCGTTAATCTTCTCCGAGGAATACAGCAACCGTACGCTGTCAACTCTGCCGTCGGCCATGATAATAAAATACACCCTGACTTTTCTGGGCAGCGGCCTCGGAAACAGCCGCCATTGTTCATCAACGATAAAAGGCTGATGATATTTTTCCAAAAGAACGGCGGCATCGTTTTCATCATGGATCCCGACTTGCATCTTCCCCCATCTGCCTTCAAGAAAAAGTCTGAAATATCCGTCAAGTCCGGTGATGGAATCACGGATCGGAAGCAGGGAAACCTTCCCGGTGCCAGCGTCGGTTTTCCGTATGTAATTTACCGAATTCAACTTTGTCTCCCGGACTCCCCCGGCGATCGTATCGTAATAGAGCTGCTTTTCGGAGCGCTCCACCAAATCTACCGCGCCTGCGGGGAAAAAAACGGCCAATGCTCCCCGGTAAGGCCGGTAGTTCCGTTTTGACAACACAAGGTCTCCGCCTCTGCGGGCCATCTGCCACAATTCGGAGTAGTTATACCCGCCGAAACAAGTGTCTTCTCCGCCGAAAAACGCCTGAGAAAGCACATAAGCATCACTGAGCGTGTCTCCCCTGGAGATGCCGTACGGATTGATATAGACCGTACGAATCTGCGTCAGAACCGTCCGGGTACTGTCCGGCATCGTCATTTTCCATTCAACGGCCTGCCATACGATGCCGTTCTCCTTGATTTCAAGACGGTCTTTCTTGCTGACGAGCATTCCCCCGGCTATTTTCTCCAAATCGAAAGCCCAGAAACCTGCTATTCCTTTCAGATAAAGCGCTTTCTGCTCCTCGCTGAACCGTTGAGCCCCCTTATAGTACAATTCAAGCCGCTTCGTTTCCGGCGCGGCGTTCCTGATCACCTCCACCACCAACACGAAAATACCGGCGCAGCATACGAGGACCAGCAGCCCGAGGAGCACTGTACGGGTACTCAATCCCGATCTCCTGTTCTTCACTTGTATATGACCCATATCCTTTAACGCGCCTTCCCGGGCAATAACCGCATGGCGTTTGAAAAATATCTTTTTATACTGTCACCTTCAAGAAACAGACACCTATCTTTGCATGCTCTGCTTTGAGTATTTTCATGAAAACAACCGATTCTTCAACGACCGGGAGCATCCATGGAAAAAATCATCAGGCAGCTTCTTTCCGCAATCGGTGAAAACCCCCGCCGTCATGGTTTGATCAAGACACCGGCACGGGTCAAGCGCGCCTATGAATTCCTCATGCAGGGGTATGCTCAGGACCCTGCCGGGATACTGAAAAGCGCCGTTTACACGGAAGAATGCAACCATATGATTATCGTGCGCGACATTGAAGTATACAGCATGTGCGAGCACCATCTGCTTCCTTTTTTCGGCAAGTGCCACATAGGTTACATCGCAAAAAACAGAGTCTACGGCGTAAGCAAACTGGCACGGCTTGTTGACTGCTTTGCCCGAAGGCTGCAGGTTCAGGAGAGACTGACACAGCAGATAGCCGCTTCCCTTGAAAAACCGATTGATGCGCAGGGCGTCGGTGTCGTGATTGAGGCGCGCCATCTGTGCATGATGATGCGCGGCGTTCAGAAACAGAATTCCAGAATGGTAACCTCTGCCATGCTCGGATGCTTCCGTAAAAAACAGTCGACACGCATGGAATTTCTTAATCTTATCGGCATGGACAGGGCCTGATCCTTTCCCTGTGCGGCCGGCGTTAAAATCCATGCAGGCATCCGCCATGAACGCCCGGATACTGCGAACAGAAGATTTTGCCCTTAAAGGGAACCGCAGGATGGATTCACTACTGCATAACGAAGGCATAGCGCACTATTTTATTTCACGGGAAGGCACGCACGACCGGAGCTACGTAAGCGCGCAAGCGCCCCAGCATATCTTCCTTATAGGTGCCTCTCTGCTGCCTCCTGAATAAGACGGCCTCTTACCATGCGCGCCTTGAAGTATTATACGTCGACCGTAACGGGGAATTTATCGAGCAGATCCCCAAGGAAGCGTTTGTTCAGGTTCTTGAGCCAGCGTGACATGTCTTCGGTCGAGTCAACCGCGTCGATATAAGAAATACTCTCGGCTACCTCGAGAAAACTGATACGTGAAATGATCTCCTTAATGAGCGGGATGACCCGCGGTATGACACTGAATCTTTTCAAACCGAGGCCGGCCAGAAGCACGCAATGGAGCGGATTCCCCGCCATTTCGCCGCAGACGGAAAGTTTCATTCCTCCGTCATTGGCAGTCTTGATCGCGGTGCGCAGAATCCGCAGAAAAGCCGGCTCAACAGGGTTATACAAATAGTTCACCTTAGCATTGTTGCGGTCCGCCGCGTTGAGATACTGCAGCAGGTCGTTGGTGCCTATGGAAGCGAAATCCATCTCCTTGAGAAACATGCTTATCTCGAGGATGGCGAGCGGCACTTCGAAAAGCACACCGCACTTGGGCATTTCCATGCCCAGTTTTTCCGCCACACCTCTTATCACCCCTTTCGCTTCCATCCACTCCTGAAGGGTGCTGACCATCGGCACCATTATCGAGTAATTTGACGTCCGTGCCGCGGTCATGATCGCTTCCACCTGGTCTTCGAAATATTCCCTGCGTTCAAGAAATATGCGTATGGCTCTCCACCCCATGAAAGGATTGAACTCGGGGGGCATGTCGAAAAACTGCGGCACCTTGTCGCCGCCTATGTCCATGAGCCTTAACACGCAGTGCTTTCTATGCACCTTCTTAAAGATGCTTTCATAATAGGCTCGCTGGACATCCTTGGCAGGCATCTCCTTGCGGTTCGAAAGGAGATACTCCGTCCTCACCAGCCCGATGCTGTCAGCGCCGTACATATTCGCTTCTTCCGCATCTTCAGGCAGTGAAATGTTCGCCATCACTTCGATTTTTACCCCGTCACGGGTATATACGGGTCTCTGCCATTTTTTCCTTAACTCTTCAAATATCGACCCGTCAACCGTCTGGCGTTTATACCTGCTGACAACGGACTGTTGGGGCCTGATATAAACGACGCCCTTCTCGGCGTCGACGAGGACGACATCCCCCGGTGTAATGTTCTCGGAAAGGTTTCCAATGCCGGAAACAACAGGGATGGAATAGGACCTTGCCAGGATGGCTGCATGAGAGGTTTTGCCGCCGCTGGCGGTGATAACACCGCATATTTTTGATTTATCATAGGCAAGGATATCGCTCGGCGTAAATGTCCGCATGACGACAAGAATCACCGGTTCCAGAAATTTCCTGGCACGCCCGTCATCCTCATAGAGGTAAGAGATCAGCTTCTCGCAGATCTCGACCATATCGCCTGAACGTTCCTTGAAATAGGACGTGCCTGCGGCATCAAACCGCCTGATAAAATCGTTTGATACTATTCTGATTGAGGTCTCGACGTCATACAGCTTTGTTGAAATATTATCGACGACCTGTCCTATGAACGCCGGATCGTCAAGAATATGCTGGTATATGCTGACAATGGACGAATCGGCGCCCCCGGATTTGCCGAGTTCCTCCACGTGCCGATGATAATCCTTTTTTGCGCGCTCCCTTATTTCGTTGAACCGCATGATCTCACTGCCGAGGTCCTGACGGGAAATTGATACCGTCGACGTCTGCTGAACAGACCGTCCCACAAAGTACGCCTTGCCCATTCCCCACCCTGATACGACGGGGATACCGGTAAGTCTGATCTCTTTTTTCATCGTATGCACCTTATGAAGCGCCGATGCCGTTCACGTCATGCGGCGGCTGTTCACTCCGGATCGATCTTCCATACATCGCGGGCATACTCGTGCACCAGGCGGTCACTTGAAAACCATCCGATGCGGGCTATATTGAAACATCTGGTTTTAGCCCATGCAAGCGGGTACGCATACAGCGTATCAATAAGATCCTGCTTTTTCACGTAATCATCGAAATCAAGAAGGGTGTACTGGCGGTCGCTGTCACGGAGCGAGGACAGCAGAGGATGGAGAGCGTTCCCTTTAGGGGTTTTCGGAACCAGTTCTCCTTCCAGAAAGTTGAAGATATCTCTCAGCCGCTCATCCTTTGCCAGAATATCCGAAGGACGATAATCCTGCATTGCAGCCAGGTCTTCAGCTCCCTTCCCGAAAGTAAAAATATATTCCGTGGCGATTTTTTCCGCTATTTCATTGTTCGCTCCGCTGAGGCTGGCAATCGAAACCGCGCCGTTGAGCGCGAACTTCATATTGAACGTTCCGGCCGGTTCCATGGTGGCAGTGGAAAGATGTTCGGCAAGATCAGCCGCCGGGATGATATTCTCGGCCCATGTCATGTTGAAATCAGGGATAAAGACGACACGCATGAGTCTCTGGATCTCCGGATCGTTGTTGATGCAATCTGCTGTCGCCGCTATGAGACGGATAATCTGTTTCGCCAGAAAATCCGAAGGCGACGCCTTTCCCGCGAAGATATGGACCCTGCGGGCGCCGGCCGAAAGGCCCTTACGAAAGCTCAGATAGCGGTGCAGTATATACAGAACATGCAGCAGCTGTCTCTTGTTAAGGTGTATCTTGCCAAGCTGCACGTCATACATGAACGACTCTTCCGAAGGAAAACCGGGGACACCTTTCAACGAGTCCGCCAGTTTAACCTTTGCCGTTTTCTTCATCGTCGCAAGCGATTCCAGAAACCGCTCGTCTTCGACCAGGTGTTCAAGTTCTTTCAGCGATTCGGGTTCTTTTATCCATTTTTCACCGATGCTTTTTGTGATCAGTTTCGCCAGAGGAGGGTTGATCGTAAGCAGCCAGCGCCGCTGCCCGACGCCGTTTACCTTGCAGGTAAACCGTTCGGGAGCGTACAAGGCAAGGGACGTAAATACTTTTTTCCTGAGGATATCGGTCTGTTCCCTTGAAACGCCGTTGACCGACGAGGAGCCGAGGACTCCAATATCGGCGAACCGTATCCGTTTTACCTCACCTTCCTCGATAAGCGACAGGCCCCGCAGATGATCGGGGTCATCACCGTATTTCTTTCTCACCTTGTCAAGGTGTATCTGGTTGATGTCGAAAATAATCTGGAGATGACGCGGCAATATCTGGCCGACCTTGTAGACCGGCCATATTTCCGAGTCTTCCCGTGAAACGGCGTGGCTCGTATATGAAAATATGGCACGGGTCATCTCCCATGCCCTTTCCCATGGAACGCCTTCCTGGTCGACAAGTATCCTCATCAATTCCGGAATAGCAAGGGAACAGCGGCTCCCTCCGAGATGTATGGCGACTTTCTTATCGAGATCATCCATGTCGCTGTTGTGCTGTTTGAAACGCCGTATAATGTCCTGAAGGGAAGCGCTGACGAAAAAATACTGCTGTTTCATCCGCAGATCGGTAGCGCGGCGGACGTCTTCGTCAGGGAACAGTATCCGGGTGATATTGCTGTATTTTGATTTATCATCGCAGGCGCGTTCGTAGTCGCCGTGGTTGAGATAATCGGGGAGGAACTCTTCGGACGCCCGCGCGGTCCATAATCGCAGCGTATTGACCACATTGTTGCGATAGCCGACGATCGGCATATCATAGGGAATCGCATGGACCATTTCGGCATTTTTCCATGCATAAGAGCCCAGAAGGTCCCCGGATTGCATCCGGTGACACTCGCCGCCGAACCTTACGGTACAGGCATATTCAGGCCTCACGATCTCCCATGGATTGCCGCGACGCAGCCAGTCGTTGGGACGTTCGATCTGAATGCCGTTGCGTATCTCCTGGTGGAACTGGGCATACTCGTAGCGGATCCCGTATCCTACCGCAGGAAACTTCTGCGTCGCCAGCGCCTCAAGCAGACAGGCGGCCAGCCTCCCTTCGCTCCCGTTGCCCAGCATGCAGTCATCCTCCTGGGCCAGCAGATCGTCCATCTGAACCCCGAGCGATTCAACCGCCCTCATCACCTCGTTCTCCGCTTCGAGACTCAGAAGATTCTGGAACAGGCTCTTGCCGAGGATGTATTCAGTAGACAAATAATAAATCCGCCTGTAGTTGCGCTCATGATAACGCCGCTGGGTTTCGACCCAGTTTTTCATCAGTTCGCTTCGCAGCGCGTAGGCAAGCGACAGAAAACGGTCGTAGGGCGTCGCCGTCAACTCGTTCTTGGCGAGAAAGTTGGTAAGGTACCGTCGGTAAGTATCGCGGAAATTACTGCTGTTCATAATCTGTTTTTAATGCCGTGCAGAAGGCTTTTCTGCGGTTTCTTGTCTGCATGTCAAAAAGAAATTATATTTGTGCACGCCATTTCATTCTCCGGATTGGAGGGGTGGCCGAGAGGCTCAAGGCACAGGTTTGCTAAACCTGCGTGGGGGCAACCCCACCGGAGGTTCGAATCCTCTCCCCTCC
>JAFGOU010000591.1 GCA_016926315.1 Chitinispirillaceae bacterium | reverse complement strand
TTTTTCCCCGGCAAAGGCATCCGGCAGCATCACCATGGTTCCGGCGGCATTCAGCGCGCCGCTCATGCCCCGGGTTACCGTCGTCTGCCGCCGTGACGGCGGCGCCGCGCCGACCGACGGCCCTCTCGCGTAGGCGCTTCGATACAGTCCGAAGGTATGGATCGCCGGGCACGCCTTGCCTTGCGTGATGCGCAACCGCACCTGCGCTGCGCTGATTTGACTGAACGTGACCAGCCGTTTATAGCCGATGCTCTGCCGGTCCGCCGCGTTGGCCACCCCGGTCCACGCGGTTCCATTGCCTGAATAGTCAAGGGACCAGCGGGTTATCCGGTGCCCGAGTTCGATCTTTTCCTGCAGCATGGCGCAGTCGAATGTTTTTGCCGATCCCAGGTTGAATACCAGCGTATCGGTCAAAAAGCCGTCGCTCCCGGCGTAATAGGTCGCCTCACTGGTATCGACCATGTTCTCCGGCCCGTAGGGCGCGCCCCGCGGGTGTCTGGCCGTAACCGTTGCCCCGGCAGCCAGATTCGTTTCAAAGGTGCCGCGTATCCAGCCGCCGAGGCTGTCGATGCGGACGGAATCGGTCCGGTATACCAGCCCGCGTGTATCCGGGGGAAGGTTCAGGAGGAACACGCAGTTCCGGCCGGTCGACCCGAAGTAGAGCGTGTTCCAGAGGGTGGATACCGTTTTTACCTGCGTATTTTCCGCCGAATGAAAGTACCAGCCCGGACGAATGGACACGTCGCACTCCGCCGGAACGAAGGCGCTTCCATTGATCTGGCCGGTCGGAAGAACCGTCAGGTTTTCGGCGTCGATCATGCCGCGGTCGATCGTGGCCCAGCACGGGTCGCCCGCCACGCCGTCTTCATTGCCGATCCACCTTCCGTCAACATACGGCGACGCTTTCTTCGCGCCGAAAATGAAACAACCGGGCTGGAGCGCCCTGACCGTATCCGCCCACCGTTTGAAATCGAACGCCATCTGGTCGCCGGCCCCGTCCCACCAGATTTCCCAGATGGTACCGTAATTGGCGAGGAGCTCCCTGAGCTGGTTCGCATAGAAGGTGTTGTATGCCGCGGTACCGTACGAGGGCTCATGGCGGTCCCAGGGCGAGAGATAGAGCGCCGGTTTGATCCCGTATTTCCTGCAGGCATCGGTAAACTCCCGCACCACGTCGCCGGCGCCGCCTTTATAAGGGCTGGCGGCAATGTCATACGTGGTATACGCGCTGGGCCAGAGACAGAACCCGTCGTGATGCTTTGCGGTCAGGATCGCGCAGGCAAACCCCGCTCCCTTTACGGTCCTGATCCATTGCTCGCAATCAAGAGAGGCCGGATTGAACCGGCTCGGGCTCGCCGTGCCGTCTCCCCATTCGTCGCCGGTGAAGGTGTTCATGTTGAAATGGAAAAACGCCATGGTCTCCCGGTGGTACCATTCGATCTGCCGCGCATGAGGGACCGGACCGACCGGAACCGGGGCCTGACCCACGGCTCCCGCCGACAGGAACGTCACGGTCTCGAAGAAAACGGCGTGGATCAACCCGGTTTTTTTCATCTTGTACCATCGCCTTTCGAGGTCGCCGTTTCACCCTATCATGATGGAATATATATAAAATTAATTGACGATTCCGAAAAATTGCCCTGAACCCCGGCGCGGCAGGCATGGTGAAGGCGACGAAAAAGCAATCCGTCTTGATTGTCAGGTAAAGGGAGGATTATATTGAACACTGGCAATGATGCCTCGAAAGGACCGCCAATGAACCCGCTTGCGCCTTCTTCCCGGAACTCCCTCTCAATCGCGTTTTTTTTTCTTTCCTGCTGCACGCTATCGGCCGTTACCGCTCCCGCACCCTCCACCATCCCCGCGATCCAGCAATGGACCGCCGGAACCGGCACCTGCGTTTTCTCCGCCGCCTCCCGGATCGTCATCAACTCCGGCGACGCTGCGGCGCTCACCGCTGACGCCCAGACCTTTGCCAACGATCTGTGCGGTCTTCTCGGCCGGGCGATAACGGTCGCGACCGGGGCCACGGCAGGCAACGGCGATGTCTTTCTCAAACTCGGGGCCACGAATACGGCCATCGGCGACGAAGGGTACCTGCTGAACATCTCAACCCATTTCGAGATCAGCGCCAAAACCGCTGCCGGAATTTTCTACGGCACACGCACCATGCTGCAGATGCTCAAGCAGGGTACGACGGTAAACCAGGGATCGATCGTCGACTGGCCCCGGGGCCGCTGGCGCGGGGTGATGGTCGATGCCGGAAGGAAGTACTACACCATGGCATGGTTGCAGACCTTCATCCGGGACATGGCGTACACGAAAATGAACCTTTTCCACTTTCATCTCTCCGACGGATTGACCCAGACCAATAACGGCGGGTTCAGGCTGCAAAGCACCACGCACCCGGAAATCACCTCGACCCAGTACTATTCCAAAACCGAGCTGCAGTCACTTATTGCGCTGGCCTCCCAGTACCATATAACGATCATTCCCGAAATCGACCTGCCCGGCCATGTGAACTGGCTCTATGCCTCGCACCGGAACCTTTTGCTCGGCTCGCGGGTCCTGGGAAACCAGTATTGGGCGCTTGACCTGAGCAAGGATTCGTCCTATACCTTTATCCGGGAACTTCTAAGCGAATTCATTCCCCTTTTTCCCGGACCTTTCTGGCATATCGGCGCGGACGAATACATGTTCATCGACGAATACGCCACGTTCCCCCAGCTCACCACCTGGGCGCGCAATCGATACGGTTCAAACGCTCACGCGAACGACTGCTACCGTCATTTTGTCAATTGGGCGAACGAGCTCGTACGCGCGCAGGGAAAAACCGCATGGGCGTGGAACGACGTGTTGCTCGGCATTACCGGAACGAGCGTCGGCGCCTGCACGCTCGCGACGGATATCACCATGGATCACTGGGGCGCGCTCAACTGGATCGGCTGGGGCGGCGTGTATCCCTCGGCGGAGCTGGCCCGCGGCTACACCATGATCAACTGCAGCTGGGACCTTTTTTACATCATCACCACCAACGCCAAAACCACCGGCGATCCGCAATGGGCGTACAACAGCTGGGAGCTCAACACCTTTGCAGGAGGGAACATCCCCGCGGGAGACCCCCATATTCAGGGCGGAAAATACCCGATCTGGGGAGACGCGCCGAGCGCGGAAACCGAGGCCCAGGTGTGGACCGGCACCTTCATGCTTTCCCGCGCGGTCGCTCAAAAATGCTGGGGCAGCCCGAAAATCCAGGCGACGTACGCCGCTTTCCAGACGCTCGCGAATTCGGTCGCGCGCGCCCCGGCGCCCGTGGTTTCACTTTCCGCCGGGGAGCGTTTCGCCCGCCGCGATTCCGGCGTCTTTGAAACCGTGGCAATTCACGATCTCCGCGGCGCTCTGATTGCCACGCTTTCCGCCGGGGCCTTTTCGCGGGAAGCCGCATCCGGTCTGCCGCACCTGCGTGACGGGAAACGGCGGCTCATCGGCGCCGGACCCTATCTCTGCAGGTTCAGGGGAATGGAAGGGGAAAAAACGTCCCTGATGGTGCTGTCGCGCTAGGAGGCCGCTCACCGCCGGCCATTACCGTGCAAAGGAGGCTTCATGACATTACGTATCGCCAGCGTTCTGATCGCCGTCGTTACCGCCCTGCCGTATGCGGCCGATACCCTGCCGGGTCTCAAGCCCGAGCAGGTGACCTTTTCCGGGTACGGTTCTTTTGTCAATACCCGCGTCATGAATTTTTACAACCTCCGGTCGGAAAGGCCGCCGCAATGGAACACGCATGCGGTCCTCAACCTCGTCCTCAACATGCGCTTTGCCGACCGGTTCACCGGTCACATCGGTCTTGAGGGATACACCTACCACAACACCATCGCCCTGGCAAACGCGCTCATGCCCATGAACAAGGAGCGGCACTACGCGACCCTCTACCCGCATCAGATCGAGGGAAGATACTCGTTCGGCGATCCTGACCTGTTCAGGGGCGAGATCGGCGCGGGGTTGATGCCGTATAAATACAACCGCGACGCCTGGAGCCTCGGCGAATACCTGTTCAGGAGCGGCACCTATCCCGGTTACCTGATCACCGATTTCGACTGGGCGGTCGCGCGCCTTACCGGATTCCGTTTCAGCGCGCTTGCATTCAAACAGTGGAGCAACGACCTGCTGTTCACCATCAACATGGAGCTGCCGCCCTATCATGACGCCAATCTTTCCTGGATAACCGGTTATTCCCTGTTCGACATGATCGACGCTGGGGCGGGGATCTCGTTCTGCAGCATCATTTCGGTAAACGAACGCCTGACAACGCCTGAAAATGAAAAAAACGTGCGGCAAAGCGATACCATCGTGGATCCGGTATCGGGCACGACCGTGAATGACAGCTACTATTCCTTCAGGGGAACAAAGGTCATGTGCCGGGGGGCGGTTGATCCGCTCTTTTTTTTGAAGGACGGCCCGTTGTTCACCGTGCTGGGCATGCCGTTGGGTTTTACCCGGGATGACGGGCGGATTTATGGCGAGCTTGCCGTTCTCGGCCTGGGAAACCAGAGTCCGGGATACGATAAAATCACCGACCGGATGCCGCTCATGGCCGGGTTCAATGTGCCGACGTTCGGGCTGTTCGACGCGCTCGCGGTACAGGTGGAGCATTACCCGTATCCCTATCCCAACGACTTCGGCGGCACGCTTTCGCATTCCCAACCCGGGTTCGCGGCGCCGTTCGACCAGACGCTCGTCACCATGTCTCCGGCGGATTCCGCGCTTTATGCCAACGACGACTGGAAATGGTCGATCCACGCGCGCCGATTCGTCGGCCGGCATTTCGGCATTGTTATCCAGGCGGCGCGGGACCACTGGCGCACCATCAGCAGCTACGATATCAACAAGGATTACGGCGATGCGCTGATCAAGCCGGACCACTGGTACCTGGCGACCAAGCTGGTCGTGGTGTTCTGACGCCTCCGCGTATCGCAAACGGACAATGACATGAGAACGTATGACGCATCCTCCACGGTTGAGGCCGCCGCCATCGAGCGGTCGGGAAGGCAATGCCGCTACGAACCGGTCGAGAAAATCGGCGTCATTGAAGCCGACAACTTCCCGCTCCTCGGACGGCTCATCGCACTGCGGTTTATCGAATGGGTGCAGAAAAATCCGGGCGGCGTGATCGCCCTGCCGACCGGAAAATCGCCCGAACCCTTCATATCATGGACCTGCCGCCTTCTCAACCGCTGGC
>JAFGOU010000590.1 GCA_016926315.1 Chitinispirillaceae bacterium | reverse complement strand
GTTTTCCCCTGCTTGCCACGGCGGTGCATAGCGGAGGCGAACGGTATGATACCGGACTGCCGGTGGAGAACCGTTTCGGCGGGGGGGGAGGAATGACGGTCGATCGTTCCGTGCCGGGTTTTTTTTCACGGTTCTCCTTTTCCCTTATGGCACTTGGAAGCGCCCGCCAGGTGCGTGATACCGCATTCCGGTCGATGTCCGGTTTCGGCCTGCTTGCCCGGATCGGGATCACCCCCGGAGATTTCGATTGCAGCGCCACCTGCTTCAAAGGAAGGAATATTGACATGCCGGTCGGAAATCCGGTGTATCGGTCGAACCGTCCGCTTTACGTGCTGGAGGTTTCTCGAAAATACCGGCAAGGGGAAACGTTTTCTGCCGAAGGGGGAGTGCGGCTTGAAATCGTCGAATCCTCAATGCGGAGCTTTTGCTCAAATCCACAGCACCGCTGGTGGGTGGCGCTGCAGGGCAACTTCAGCCATTTTTTCGGACGTCGCGTCGATTAACCGGTCGGCAAAAACTCAATCAGGATTCCGGCGCCGTAATCCCGTTTGTCGTAAAAATAACCGCTGTTGGTTTTATCGAACCAGCGCATCAGAATGCCGATGCCGCGCCGTTCGTTGTTAATAAAGTAAACTCCCGCCTCCGCCTCGGCTCCAAAATGCCAATCTTCACGGCAGACCGCCTGACCGGATACGGTTATCGATAGGCGCCACTGTTCCCTGACAGGATAGTGATATCTGAATCGGGCGTCGAAAAGGTCGGACAGCGGTTTCTGGCTGCATACATGGTAGTAATACCCATACCCGAGCGAGGCGCTGAAGAGAGGGAAGGGAGAGCAGGCCGCTTCGATTTTAACCATTTCGCTCGAAACCGCCCGTGCACCGGCAAAGGCGGAATCGTTTTCATGCCCGTCACCGAGGTGCGCGGACACATGGTAGGCCGGATAGAGCCGGAACGAAAAAATACCGCGGGGAGACGCTTCGAGATAGGGAGCAAGTGTGGCATAAAATTGATCCACTGCAAATTTCATGTCGCGCGGGAACATGACCAGGTGGACATCGGCGGCTATGCCCAAGCAGTAGCGAAGCGTAGCGGCCTGCCGGAGGCCGAGAACAGGAAAGCCGAGTCCCAGCGAGCCGCGGGTAACCGGACGTTCTTTCCGGTAACCGAGGAAGAGGGAATGCCTGAATGCATCGGCGGACGTTCCCTGGAACCCTGTCGCGCCCGGGAAAAGCGCGATAGAGGAGTCGGAAGAATCCGCCGGGGCTGCTGCCATACAAAAGACTGCCATTAAAAGAGATGTGCTGAGAGACATCGTACCCTTTATTGCTGACAACGAGCTGCGGTACATGGTATATTCGACGCGTATCAATCAACTCTTTACCTGCAATGCGTAAAATACCCTTTGCCATACCTTGGCGTCCATGCACGCGTATCGTCGGTTTGATCCTGGCGGCGTTCCTTCCCGTCAGCGCTTTCGATGATCTCCGGATTCCCTATCTTCCCGGCGACGAAGAAGAGGCGCTTCAGATGCTTGAAGAGGGGACGCTTGACCCGGACCTGTGGAATGAATTCGGTCAGTTTTATACCGCTCCGATCAGCGTTCCGCGCGGTGAGTTGGCGCTTCTTCAGGAGCTTTTTTTCAACCTTCCCGACGACCTGCCGGTTTCGGCGGAAAAACTGCGCACCTATGAACCATGGAGTGAAGAAGAACAAAAACGTTTTTTCAAAAACTTTCCCGAACTGGAGCCGTTTTCCCCCCTCCTGTCGTTTGAGACGCCGGCCTCCGCGTCGTTTCCCGCGCAGGCTTCGTTTTTTTTCTCCCGCCGGGGAATGCGCGATACCTCGCGCCAGTATGCACGCTTTTCTGCGGAAAAAGAACATGCGTTAAAAACCGCCGGCAGGGTTGATTTCACCGATGCATTCGGAAGATGGCAGCGACGGGTCATCACCGGTTCGCCAAAAAAAGATCTCCGGATTGATGCGGGAAATTACGCCTCGTCTCTGCGTCAGAAACTTTTTCTCGGTTTCTTCCCTGATGCCGGTGCGCGCGATTCTTTACCGGGCGAGAGCTGGCTGTATCCCGCTGCCCGGACGTGGAACGGGGTGAGGATAAAAGCACAGACGCCTCGTCATAAAGATAAAACAGGCTTGTCGGGCGAAATGGCCCTGCACGACCGTCCGACGGAGCGGGCAGCCTTTGGAGAGGGCGTTATTCTGATCAACCGGTATTTTTCGCTGGCTGCCGGAGGATCGTTCCTCCAAATCAAAGAAACACCCGGCGATCGCGGCCGATTTTATCCTCATGGTGCGTTTCTGTTCAACATCGGAAACGGATGGAAAGGAAGCCTGCTGGCCGGCGCTGCTGACGATGAGGCGCTGCGGCTTCCCTGGCTGTTTACGCTTAATAATCAGTCGGACGGGAACCGGTTCAGGAGTACGCTCGTATTTCTTCCGCGGGGGATGTATGCTCCGCGAAGCCAGATGGTACAAAGCGCAAATCCGTTATCGTCCTGTGCCGATACGGTCGCGCAGGACATGATCTCGGCAGGTATTTCATTCACGCACCGGTATTCTCCTTTTTTTTTCGTATCGCCGGACTTCACCGGCATCTTCACCGACCAGGACCTTGCGTACCTCCGGGCGTCGATCGGATGCGGCGGATCGGTCCCTTTTTCGTACCGACTCCATTATTCCTGGCTGCCGGACATGGGAAAGGGCCGGTCTGACGCGCAACGGCACCAGGCAACGGCATCCGCAACGATCAACGCGGGCGTGAGAACGGCGGTCGTTTTTATGAGTTCATCAACCATCACCTCGGAGGGCTACTGGCGCAATCGCCTTTTCGTGTCTCCTTCGGTTACCCTGTCACGGGCACTGGTTCTTTCGCCGCTGGCAATCCTTTCCGGAACCGCCGGCGCGTCGTGGAAACGCCGTATCGGCGTGAAACAGGTGATGACGCTTCAGGAAAAAACCTTCACGGAATTCAGCGTGGAACAGGACGTCCCCTTTTACTCATGGGAGAGGTTGCGTGCATACGGAAAAATGTCATTTTCATTTTAAGGTACTCTGCGTGGTCCTGATCATTGGTACGGCCGCGCTGTTCATCAAATGCGGAGTCCCGGACGCCATGCAGGAAACCGGGGGGACGCTGCTGTTTGACGTGATCGATGTCGGGCAGGGGCTTTCTCAGGTTGCGGTATGGAGAGATACCGCGCTCTTTTTCGATTTCGGTCCCCGGGAGGCCGCGGCGTCTCTGCAAGAGGAATACGCGTGCCTTGGCAGGCCGTTTATCGCCGCGATCGCCATCTCGCACGACCATGCCGACCATTTCGGCGGATTGAGTACAATTGACACGTCATTCAACTGGTCGGGGCGGGTCATGGTTACACCCTATGGCGATACCGCTCTGATGCGACAATCCCTTACCGCCTGGTCCGGGCCGCTCACGTTTACCAGGATTGCCGAAGGGGACTCCATTACTCTCCTGAGCGGGATTACGGTCCGGTGTCTCTGGCCACCTTCAGGAGTTGATTCCGCCGTTGCCGCAACGGAAGAGGCAAAAAACCGGTACAGCGCCGTTTTTAAAATCAACCATCATGAGGTGGCGGTCCTGATCACCGCTGATATTGATTCGGTTGCCTGCCGGGAACTCTCGACGAGGCAAAAAACGGCTATCTTCTCACCACTGCTTGTCGTACCCCACCACGGGAGCGCCTCATCCCTCTGCCCGCTGTTTCTGGGATATGTACGGCCGGTAATGGCGATCATCTCCTGCGCCGAAAATAATCCGTACGGCCACCCTTCGGAAGCGGTCATGCTCTGGCTGGCGCAGATGGGGACGCAAACGGCGGTTACCTACCGCCGTGGCACGATTTCCCTGCGGAGTAACGGGTATTACTGGCAATAAAAAAGTGTATCGGGGCTCCTATTTTGGTAGACATGTTCGTAACCGAAACATATTTTTTAAATAACTTTTGGCAATAGTTATGTTAAATTAATGAATTATGGCCGGTTAGATGCCGGGATACTGCATACCGGCTGAGCGATTCCGGATTTTTTTTCCGGTGATACCGAATCAATTACCTTGATCAACCGATTGAAAAATATGAAGATGGGTACCGATCCTTCACAAAAGATTCCGGGTAAAACACAGACGATTCTTTTAGCGGAAACAACTTCCGAGCGCTGGTTGTCGTGGGTACGGTTGTTCTGCGCTGGACTGATGGTAATCATTTTTACTCCCGGCTGGATTATTTCGGCATCGTTCAACCTCTCTTTTTTACTCCAGGCCCTTGCCATCGCCACGCTTACCGGATACAGCATTTTTTATCTCCTCTATGCCAGGACGCGAAGGCGGGTGATACGACAGTATCTGTACCTGCTTTCCTTTTTTGATGTTTCGGTCATCACCATGTTCGTTCTTTCTTATCTGCTGCCCTGCAGGGGGGACGGCGAGATACCGGGTATCATTTACAGCGCGTATTTTATTGCCATTTTTTTTACCGCGTTTCACCACAGAGTATCCCTCTCTTTTTTCTGCGGAGCGCTTTCCATTCTGGGATTTACCATCGCTTCCGCGGTACAATTTTATTACTGCCGCGACATGGAGATGTCCATTCTCGGGTTTTGCGCCCGCATCCTGTTTCTTGGTTTTGCCGCTTCGCTTTCCGCAGTGGTGTCCCGAAACAACAATCAGACGGTCAGAAAAATCCTTACCTCTGAATTGCGGTACGATTCGCTCGTCGACCGTCTCCCTGAGATGATTTTCACTCTTGACGCGCATGGCAATTTCGTCTGGTCGAACAAGGGATGTTCGGAACTCCTCGGCGTGACGCCGGAAAAGCTTGCCGGCACCGGTATACGGAGTTTTTTCAGCAGGCCTGAGCAGCTCAAACTCGACCAGGGAGGCGTCAAGGCAACCCTTGAAATCCACGATGCAAAGGGCGAACGGAAATACGTCGATTGTTCAATTCAACGGGTTGTCCGCGGGAGCCCGGAAGAGGCGTTTGAAGGGCTTCTAACCGATGTCACCGACCGGGAGCTTGCCATCTCCCAGCGCGAAGAGATGATCGACCGTCTCTTCCAGTACCAGAAAATGGAATCCATAGGATCGCTGGCAAGCGGCATGGCGCATGATTTCAACAATATCCTTCAAACCATTGTTGACCTGAGTACCATTGTGTCAAAGGAGAGCAGCGAATCCGAAACAAAAAAACGGATGGACCTGATTCTCGAAACCACGGCCGACGCCCGGTTTCTCATTTCAGAGTTACTAGCGCTGGGCCGGAAAAAACTCCTTGATTACCGGCATGTTGATTTGGGAAACCTTTTTTCCGGTATGTTCACCCAGTTCAAGAACCAGCTCGGTACCGGTTACCATCTCCGCCTTGAAATACCCGATGGCGCCATGAAAATACAGGGTGATCCCGATTATCTGAAACGGGTTTTCCAGAATCTTTTCGGCAATGCCCGCGACGCCATGCCGGGAGGGGGAACCATCAACGTGTCGTGCTCGTTCTTGAAAACGCAGGGCGGCGGATCGGAAATGATCCTTATACGCGTTTCGGATACCGGAACCGGCATCGCCCCGGAATTGACGGAAAAGATCTTCGACC
>JAFGOU010000589.1 GCA_016926315.1 Chitinispirillaceae bacterium | reverse complement strand
CTGGGGGTTCTGGGCACTGCCGGTCTTGCCCCCCACCGGAATATCCTTGACTGCAGCCCTTGTGCCCGTGCCACCGGGTTCAACCACGCGACGCATTGCAAGACGGATGGTCTCAACCGTCGATGGCTGAAAGTTAAGCGAATCGGCGACGCGCGGATAGTACTGCTTGACAACGATACCATCGCGGTTTCGCTCCTCCTTGAGTAAAAACGGCCGGTGAAGAACCTTGCCGTTACCCAGCCCTCCAGCCATAAGAGCAAGCTGAAGCGGGGTTACCACCTGTGCCTGGCCGATGGCAAGATCGAGCAGAAGTCCCCGGGTCCATACCCATCCACGCTGTTTGAACCTTTTATTATACAACTCTTCACCGGATAGCCACCCCTCCTTTTCGATAGGAAGGTCGATCCCGGTGCGCGAACCCAGTCCCAGCTTCCGTGAATAGTTGTTGATGTCGCTATCCCCGAGCCGCAACCCCACCTGGTAAAAATAGACGTTACAGGAGCGCTGAACGGCCGTAATCAGATCGGTGCTCCCGTGTCCGTTTTTATCCCAGCATTTCGCCACGCGATTGCCGAACTTGAACGACCCTCTGCAGGCCACTGGCATCCTGCTCGCCGCGGTCATCTCGCCGGTCTCGAGTCCGGTCAGGGCACTTACCAGTTTGAAGGTCGACCCGGGAGTGTAGGTTCCTCCGATAGCGCGGTTATTCAGCGGCAGGGCGGTATCGGAAACGATCACGCTCCAGCTTTTTGAACGTACCGATCCTGCCATCGAAAAAATATTCGGGTCAATAGATGAACTCGAAAACATGACCAGCACCTCTCCGTTACGCGGGTCAAGCGCCACCACCGCGCCTTTCAGCGAGTCGGGAAACGCTTCTGCGGCCTTCCGCTGGAGCCGTGTATCAAGCGTCAAATAGAGATTATTGCCGGGGATCGGCTCGATCCTCGGTATGTTCGGCAGAGGACCGAGGCTCTTTCCATGAGCGTCCACTTCGATGTACTCCCTTCCGCACACGCCCCGCATGATTGTTTCATATTGCCGCTCGATTCCCGATTTTCCGATCAGGTCACCGTAATAATATCCTTGTTTTTTAAGGGTATCGAACTCCTCTTCCGGAATTTCACCCATATAGCCAAGCACATGAAACGCTTCGGGACCAAGGGGATATTCACGTCTCGATTCGGCGGCGATAATAATCCCCGGGAGTTCCATGGCGTGCTCTTCGACAATGCTGATCACCTCCAACGAAACGTCCTCCTTGAGCCGGGTGATGTCGAACCGTCGTCCATACGCCTTCTTGATAACCGCA
Source organism: Chitinispirillaceae bacterium (assembly GCA_016926315.1). Next base: position 6,361 of record JAFGOU010000589.1, on the reverse strand, counting down.
GCGAGTTCGGTCGAATCGAACACCGGTTCGCCGGACGCATCGTGGATTCTGCTCAGCCTTCCGATGACCGTATTCCTGTTTTTTAACTGGGATGGCAGTACGCAGAGCGAATATGACGGACGGTTACGTGCAAGCATCTCCCCGTTACGGTCATACATGCTTCCCCGGGGAGGCACCATCACGCGCAGCCGCATGCTGTTTTCCTTGGAAAGGCGTATATTGACGTCGGCCTGGATCACCTGCAGGTATAGCAACCGCATGAACAGCACCAAAAAAAGAATCCCCAGAGCGAAGACAAGAAAGGCGCTCTTGGTATTCCGGTCACACAGATCGTCCTGCAGGTGGGTAATGGAGGGCATGACCGCGCTATCGCCGGTGAGAGGACGGGAAAAAATGTTCTTTGATATAGGGCAGTATCGCGAACAGCATGGAATAAAGCGCCCGTGGCCCGGTCACCGTGAGAAGCCCCTGTACCACAATGCCGCCCCCTCCGCCGCTTTTTACCGCCTGCACAAGATAAAAAAGCGCGTCGTTGACAAGAAACATCAGGAAAAGCAGGACCATCTGGACAAGCGGGTCGAGCCGCATGACCCGTTCGTTGAAAAAACCGGCAAAAAAACCCGCGACTGCCTTGGAAAGCGCATTCTGGCCGAGGATCGACGGAGCATACAGGTCCTGGGCAAGCCCGAGAAAAAATCCGGCCCAGACCGATGTCATCTGGCCGGTCCGTACCGCAAGCAGAAACAACGCAATCATCAGAAGGTCCGGACGAACCCCGAAAACCGTAAGCGCCGGAACCAGGGTCGTCTGGAGTACAAAACAGACAAGAAAGAGGGTGCTCCACCTGAAAATAGCCCGGGTCATCGCAGTACCCCCAGGGAATCAAGCTCATGTTGCATCGACGACCATTGCGGTTCCCGTTTTACCACAAACAGTTCTTCCATGCGATCGATGTCGAGCGTGAGCGAAATAATGGCCTTTTTAAACAAAGGGTCCCTTTCATCAACTACTTTCAGAACGGTCCCGACCGTAAAACCCTTCGGGTACACCCCACCCAGCCCTGAGGTCACGATGGTGTCTCCCGCCGCCACCTCTTCATAGGTCCTGAAATGGACAAAAAACTCCCTGCCGTTTTCCGTTTCAAGTATGCTGACCACCCGGCTGCGTACCACCATGATGCCGACACGATTGAGCGGATCGGTCACCAGTTGTACCAGACTCACCTGCGGCATGACCTGGACCACCTTGCCGGCCACACCGTTTTCGCCGACGACCGCCATGTAGGGAATAACGCCTTTATTTTTTCCGGCCGTCACGACGATACTTTTATCGTCCGGCGACGGATCGCGCGCCAAAACCCGTACCGGAATGAGCTCATAAGGGCACGCCTGCATGAAACCGATCATGGCGCGCAACCGGTCGTTCTCCGCAGCCTGTTCACGCAGCTGGGCAAGGCGTGCGTAGAGGTGCGAAACCTCGTTTTTAAGCCGTTTGTTTTCAGCATAGATATTTTTTGCCCGGAGGATCTGATCGGCTGAAATCTGAAAGGGATAAAAAATGCTGAATGCCAGAAATCGCGCTGTTTTTGCCTGCTGCCCGGGAGGGCTCGACAGCATCCACAGGCTGGCACCTACGGCAATAAACACCGAAACATACACACGGTAGGCAACAAGAATTTCGAATAACCAACGCATCGCGGAATTAACACCACCCGATTATGTCATTGCGGCACATCATTCGCGCACCACCCCGTCCATTCCACCGTCGAGAGCTGGCGTTACCGGTTGCGCCTGCCCGTGGTCATCAGCACCGGCCGGAATCGTTCGAGATTTTCAATGATTTTGAGCGCCCCGCGGGCAACACAGGTAAGCGGCTCGTCGATGACATTCACCGGCAGGTTGGTCTCCTGTCTGATCCTTTCGTCAAGACCCCGCAACTGGGAACTGCCGCCCGCCATGATAATACCCTTGTCGAGAATATCGGCCGACAGTTCCGGAGGAGTCTGTTCAAGCGCCTGTTTGACCGCTTCGATGATAATCGATACCGGTTCGTTAAGCGCATCCCGTATTTCGGTTGAGGAGATCCGCAGCGTTTTTGGAATTCCGGCGACCAGGTCGCGGCCTTTTACCTCCATCTCAAGCTCTTCCTGCAAAGGGAATGCTGAACCGATCTGCATCTTGATCTGCTCCGCGGTCGTCTCCCCGATCAGGAGATTGTAGGTTTTCTTGAGGTAGGTGATAATCGCTTCGTCCATTTCGTCGCCCCCGACCCGCACCGACATGTCGCATACCGTGCCGTTAAGGGCGATAACCGCGATTTCCGCCGTGCCGCCGCCGATGTCGATAATCATGTTACCCGATGGCTCATGCACCGGGACCCCCATGCCGATCGCCGAGGCCATGGGCTCGGCGACGAGATGGACTTCCCTTACCCCCGCGCTTTCCGCGGAATCGACCACCGCGCGTTTCTCGACCTCGGTGATGCCGGAAGGGACTCCGATCACCGCGCGCGGCCTGAAATAAAACCGGTATTTTTGCACTTTACGGATAAAATACTTGAGCATCGCCTCGACAAGCTCGAAATCGGCGATGACGCCGTCCTTCATCGGCCGTACCGCCTCGATCTCACCCGGGGTCCTGCCCAGCATGCGCTTGGCTTCGAGACCGTAGGCGCGCACCGTTTTGTTGTTTTTGTCAACCGCCACCACCGACGGCTCGTCGATAAGAAGCCCTCTGCCGACCACATATACCAGCGTATTTGCGGTTCCGAGATCGATCCCGAGATCGTTTGAAAAGAAAAATGCGCCCATATCCTGTCCTCAATGGAAATTTACCAATACAAAAGATATCATTATGGCCGGTTATTGACACGAAAAAAATCCTGCCTGTTGTCCCGGCCCGGCCTTGTGCCGTAACACGCAATGAAAATAAAACAAATTCAAGGGCTGAGGTAAGTTATTTCAGCGGAGCGCACCGCTTCATGCTGAACGGCTCCGCAGGCAGCGTATTATTCCTGCTTGACGGGAGAAACGGAACTATCAGGAAGTGAGGTGGAGTCTGCCGGCACCGGAGAAACCTCAGGAACATCTGCCGGAGCGGATGGAAGAGCACGCTCTTCCGCGTGAGAGGCATCGGCAGGCTCACGGGCAACGGCCGTGTCCGGCAGATGGACCGGAACAGGCTCCTGACCGGAACGAGAGGGCGACTCCCCGGGCGTCATCGCCGGTTTCGGCGGGGCAACCGGAATGGTCTCCTTTTCAACGGGTCCCTTATCCGCGGCAGGAACGGTTGTTACCGTTGATTCAGCAGGCCTGCGCGACGGAATCGAATAGGTCAGGCCAAAGAGCCACTTCGGCTCAAGCGTCGCGCCTTTTACCGGCCGAGAAAATCCATAATCGAAGTCAAACGCCAGTGACCTCCAGCGTATCCCGCACCCCGCATGCAACAGGTCGCCGCGAGGGTCGAACAACCGCTTGCCCGCTCTTGCCGCTATCGAGGGAAGCACCCAGACCTCCACACCCGTGGGCATGACCAGGCGGTCATCGAAATCCCGGTACAGGAGATCCGCCGCAACCGTGGAGGGAACACCGGATACCAGGGTGTCGGTCCAGGCGATACCGCCCCGTACCATGCGGGGCAGACCAACGGCGTCACGATACCAGCCGCGCGGCGCTCTGGTCCATGGCGTCCGTGCACTGTCGAATCGCAGATAATGAACCAGCGACGCACCGGCAACGAGCGATCCCGGGATAATGCGGTACGTCACGCCGGTACTGTAGGTGACCGCATTGATGGTATAGTCGCCTATCCGCTCGCTGAGCCAGGAAAAGGCATGACCGGTGGCAAAACGTTCACGCTGATACCCGCCCGCGACGGTCGGCCCGAACATCTGGTTGGTGCTCATGGCGCCGACCCCCTGTTCGGTGCCGGTCTGCCAGTCGGTCGATTGCACCGGAAACGAAGCGCCGGCAAACCAGGAGGGAAACATCCAGGCGGTCTCGATCAGGCTTTTAGACAACCCGCCGCCCTGCTGCCCGTACTCCACCGCGACAAACGGTGAACCGGCAAGCGCCATGGACGCGGGATTGTAATGACTGAACCCCCCCCCGTCCAGGGCCGCCCCAACGCCGCCCATGGACGATGCGCGAACGTTGACCGGTTCCTCGGCAAAGAAAAAATGCGGGAATTCGGCTGCCTGAATGCCCGGTCCTGAAACCGAAACCATCGCGGCCGCCAACAGGCCGGACATTGTTCTAAAACGACGCTGGATCATGCGGTCTTTCTCTTCCCGTTAAAACGTAAGCGTTACGTCAAGCTGCTGGTCGATGCCCGCCCACACCTTGTCGGTGGCGATGCCGTAATTGAGCCACAGACCTTGTCTGACTTTTACCATGTCGTACGAAAAACCGGCGGCGACCTGAAAGGCGGCTTCGTTGCGATAACGGCCGGGATCCCCGTAGAGATCGCGGTACAATGAGATATCGCCGATACCGCCCCTCACGAAAAAATTGTCCCACCGCCGCCACTCGGCACCGGCGCTGACATTGAGTTCCGGCCGTTCAAGCCGGTTCCACCCCCCGTCGAACGCATAGCCCCGGCAGTCGAACGACCAGATGAACGGCTTTTCGGCAATGACCGTATGATGACATCCGGCCACGATAACACAGGGAAGGGGCCGGTCGGAAACCATGGGCGCCATGTCGCCCATCTGCCACTCCATATCGGCGCCGAGGTTCTTGACGACCAGCGCGAAATTCCAGGTATTTGACATACGATAACTTGCCGCAACATCGATGGCGCCGATCCCGGTAACGGAAACGTTGTCGATACCGTCATTCCCGCCGTAGCTCGGAAGGCTCTGGTACAGACCGCTGATGCTTGCGCCTGCCGATACCTTGCGGCTGACATAATAACCGACGGCCCCCTTGAACGTCATGGTCGTGTAGGCCGCGGACGGCAGGAGACGTTCGTCGATACCGTAAAGCTTCAGAGACGGGTCTCCCCGGTAGAGCACCAGAAGCCCCATGCCGACGCGGGGAGGTATGGGAAAATCAAATGAACCGTACCCGTCGACCCTGCCGAGCGACCGCATGCCGCCGCCGCCGGCAAGACGCTTTTCCCGTAAGAATCCCACGGCCGCCGGGTTCCACCAGGCAGGATAATAATCCGCCCGCGCGGTATAGGCGCCTGCAAGGCCGACCGCCACGGCCCCCATGGGCGGCCGCAGATACGCCCCCGGCTCGCCGCCGATGCCGCCGGCATGCGCCGCCGGCACGAAGAGCAGCAGCACCAGAAAAAGTGACGGCAGGATGCTACCGGCCAGCGCCTTTTGCCACAACGATCTTTCCAAATGAACGTTCTCCCTTGTCAGTCGTTATTTTATAATAGTACATCCCCGGGGCCACGCTCTTTCCCGAAGCCGTTCTTCCATCCCACACGTCGAACCGCGGATCGGTGCTGCGGCCCGTGGGCGTGGATGCCTTCCGCGGCGCGTTTTCGATGACGGTCTTGACATGCTGCATGGCATAATCATAAATACGAATCGTCACGTTCGCGTCTTTCCCGAGCTTATAAACGAAAAGCGCCGTTGAAGCGCCCTGCAGGTAGTTGTCGGAAAGTATCCCCGGCAGCGCATAGCTCTCCTTGAGTCCGCCGGCAATAACCTTGTCACGCCTGAGATGCGAAAAAATGCCGGTTGAAACGCCGGGCAGTTCATTGTAAGAAAGAAAAAGCCCGTCGGCGCCGGACCGTTCGGCCGACGCCGCGATGGCCAGGTGCCCGCTCGAATCCGTAACCGGAACAAACAGCATGTCGTTGATGTCTGGTTTGGCAATGCCCTCGCTTACCACCTCGATCCGCTTGTAAAATGCCGTTTCCCTGATAATGGGCTCGATGTCCATGGCCGGCGGCGTGGCGCTGTCGCTGAGTGAATCGCGGTATACCTCAAGGGCATTCTTTCCGCTCACACAGTAAAGGTACCCGCGGGAAGCCGGCGCGATAACCGTCGGTCCTTCCTTTATCAGGCGTATCCAGCGATTCTCGCCGAATCGATAACGGAAAAGCGACACCAGGGAATCGCTGTCGCTCCCGGTCCTGATATACGCATAGAGAATGGCAGGTGATACGCAGGTATTGACCGTTACCGAAACGAAACTCCTGAAGGCGAGGGTGCTGTCGGCGAGCGCCGCGGTGACGCTGGAGTCCCAGGACGAATCCGCGCTCCTGAACAGCCAGATACTCGCCGGCGTGACCGCCACGATATCGTCACCGGACGCTGAACCCCATTTTTCAACTGCAATCACCTCGCTCGTTTTCGACGAGGAACCGAACGAGGGAAACTGCGCGGGGTCCATGGTGGCGGG
>JAFGOU010000588.1 GCA_016926315.1 Chitinispirillaceae bacterium | reverse complement strand
CTCTATTTTGAAGGATTGAGAAAAGGGATCGCGCCGCAAACCGCCACCGATCCGCTGATTCGCGCACGGTTGACCGAACGCGCGGAGCATGAAGGACACTCAGTCCTTCATGCCGCGCTTGAACGGGTCGATCCGGAATCGGCCCGACGGATTCACGTCAACGATTTGCAGCGCACCGTCCGTGCGCTGGTGGTGTACGAACAAACCGGTACGCCCGCGTCGGAATGGCGACGCCGCACCTGTCCGCCCGTGGACATGGTATTCGACGTCGCGGTCATCATGCCGCCCCGTGATGAACTGTATAAGCGAATCGACCGGCGCGTTGACGACATGGCAACTCGGGGATTGTACGACGAGTTTTTACAATTGCTTCGGAACGGGTTCGACTCCCGCAGCCCTGGTATGCAGTGCATCGGATACCGTGAGCTGTTCGGCATAAGGAGCGGTGCGTACGACATGGCAACGGCCATTGAAAGGATCAAGCGCAATACGCGCCATTTTGCGCGACGTCAGTACACCTGGTTTAATGCGCATAACCGCACGGAGTTCGTCTCGTGGCGCCGTGAGAAGCCTGACTGCCGCCGTGGCGTGGCCGCAGGTACGGATTACGCAATTCTTGCAAACGATGTCCGGCAATTATATACTTATGACGAGGGTAAAAAAAACAATACGAAATGACCTGAAAAAGTCCTGTTCACCATTACGGAAGCGCCGCATATTATTTTTATCAAACCATCCATAATAACAATCCGGCTTATTGCCTGCGGTGGAACAGCGGATCATTAAACCGGCAGAGCCGAAACCAGTACGTACATCAAAGCGGACCGGAACAAAGCAGCTTTTTGTACCAGCGTAGGTAATGAAACAATCAGCATGGCAGCATACGGCATTTCCACCCCAGGGTGATGCTGATACTAAAAAGAAATTTGACACGATCGTAGAGTGTGATTCCACCTTTACCTACCTCCCCTTGTGGAGAAAGGAGAATTCAGAATGATGAATAACGACGATTTCAACCGCGCGCCCCAGATGCAGCAAGGCCGCAAACCTTTTACGCCGAACCGGTATGGTAACAGCGGGGGTGGTTATAATTATAACAATTATTCCAATCAGAACAGCGGATTCAGCGGACCGCAGCATCCCCGGAGAAGGGCCGATCGGTTTAAACGAGAGAGCCTCAATGTGAACGATAAAATTGCACGACAGAACGACGTCATCATCAAGCTGTTGAAGGAAATACGAGACCGTCTCCCACCACCGCCGCCGGTATCCAATGAAACGAACGACACTGCGCAGAAGGAGCAGGGAGACCAGATTGAGCGGATCGATGTTCTTGAAGACCAGATGGCGCAGCAGCAGGATCCGGCCGAAACCGCTGCCGAACCGGGAAATGAAAACACCGGGTTCCAGCCCGATTGAACTGGACGTCCAATCGTTTCGCTACAGAAAAGCCGGATAACTACCGATAACTATAGTAATTTCATGCAGAAACAGGCAGGAACCCCGGGGATCCGGGGACGTGATAGAAGGGTCTGCTGCTAGTATGAAACGATGCTCAATACCCCTGCTCCGTTTATCGGTACTGCTGCTTTTAACCCCTTGTATCGTCCATGGACTGACCCGCTGGAGTTCGCTCCAGACCGTTCCGGACGCCGATTTCATCGAAAGCTGGAATTACGTGCTTGATTATCAGGGGTACTATTTCACCGCCGATTCCGCCGATCCCGTGCTGAAAAATATCGGACAGGGGCGGCTTGGCCTCAGCGAATGGGCCAATGTCACCCTTGGATACGCCGGCGGCTTCAGCCTGGGGCTCAAGGCAAAGGTGCTTAGTGAAAACGCGTCGATGCGGCCATCGGTCGCCATTGGCGTTCATAATATTCTTGCTCACCGGGAAGACCACCTGTACGGTCACGACAGCGCCGCATGGTCGTACGAGCCCTTCGTTGCCGGAGGGAAAACCATCGAGGCGATAAAACTGCGGCTTCACTTCGGCGTGCAGACCATGCCTGAAGTCAAAAAAGAGAGAGTTACCTGGTTCGCGGCACTGGAGAAATACCTCGGCAGCAGCGCCTATGTTGCCTTTGAAGCGCAATACCGTGATGAAAAAGTCCGTCCTTCCGTGTTCGCCTCGGTCAGGTTGTTCAAAAAACACCTGCAGCTTGCCGCCGGCGCCGTTGATTTCTGGGGTATGTACCGAAAAAACAGGGAGCCGGCATCCGGATCTCCTCCTCTCGTACAACCGGGGTTCTGGCTGGGAGTCAGCTTCATGGGAAATATGGCGTCACCGAACAGCTCCGGTGGTTTCTCGAGCCTTGAAGAGCAGGTTGAATACCAGAGGAACATGATCATTGCCATGAAACGCGACGTTGACAGCATCAAGCGCGTTTTCTCAACCTATACGGTTGTTCTCGACACCCTGAATAAGCGTTTCAACCTTGTTGCCGACAGCGCGCTCGGGGCGACCTCGGGACAGCGGTTGCAGGCATTCGCCATGGAGCGCCTCGTGAAGCTTAACACGCTGTTCGCCCGGGAAAATATCGATGCGGAACAGATAAAGACCCTTGCGCGCGAAATCGTAAGCTACGGGGATATCATGGTCCCGGTGCTCAGACAGATCGTTCTCGATCCCCAGGTCGAGCGTCGCGTTCATATCCAGGCAATGACCCGTCTGGGACAGATCGGCACGGCAAAGGCCGCGGATGCGGTAATCGATATCCTGCCGCAGTCGCAGGACCCCGATGTCCGCATTGAAGGGCTCATCGCCCTGGGTGCCATGAAGGATCGACGGGCGAGTTATCTTATCGAGCAGCTGGCGCATGATCCCCATGAAGCGGTGGCGTTCACGGCCGCCGAGGTGCTGCAAAAGCTGGAAAACAGGGCCCCGGCAAAAAAAGACAGTCTTGCGCTCACCCCATTGCTTCCCAGCGCCATTCCCGATAAAAAGATCGGGAGTGGTGAAGCTGAGAAGCCGGGTGCCGTTGCAGAGGAAACGGAAACAGGAGGAAAGCGTACTGACGGGGTCGTGGATGCCAGGGACGAGACGAAGCCGAAAACGGTTGAAAAGAAGCCTTCCACGCCCCCCGTCCCGGTCAAGAAGAAATAACGGGTACCGGATGGTGCCTCACGACACACCGGACCGGTGACGGGAGAATCTCGCAGCCGCGCGAAAACCGGATATTCGGGAAACACGGTCGGACCGGAGCGCCCGACCGGTCTTCGCCGATCAGTTCTTTATGTAAAGGTACGTCAACCCTGCCGCAAAGGTCTGCTTGATCCGGGCCTCATCGCTGATCTCCTTGTCGTACAACAGATACGCCGACAGATTGACCATAAGATATTTGGCAAAGGTGAGGGTCAGGGTGTTGTCCCATTTGACATGCGGGTAACGCCAGTCGTTTTCCATGTCCGTGCCGATAAATTCCTCGGACTTTGAGCTGACAAGCGCTTCATATATTCTCAGTGAACTGAGGAGCGTCGCCCATTTCTGCTGGTTTATGGCCTTGAGATCCATGTTGATTTCGGCGCCGCCGTCGTTCGTTATATCGGTCTCCCGACTGCCGTCGGCCTGCAACTGCTTGCGGTCGACGAGCTGACGCGCCGCCGCGCCGAGACGAACCGACCAGTCGATGTTTTCGCTTTTTTGAAGGGTCCTGCTGACACCGACCGATTCGGTGATGTCGAGCGGGTTTCCGTAACGCGTCAGGGAGAGGTCGCTCCCGTCGACGAACTGGCTGATCGCCCGCACGCTGATGAAGGGATCGACCCAGGTATTGAGCATGAACCGCAGCAGCTCCTCACCATCGATGAGATCGGTTGATTTCTGCGGAATACTCCAGACTTTGCTCGTCTTGTCCTGGATCTTGGTCTGGCCGAACTGGAGTTTGAGCGTTGCCTTGGTGTTGATGATCTCCGTGAGTTGCCGCTCGGCGACACCCAGAAGCTGTGACGCCCAGGTGAACGATCCCGCCTCGCCGCCCGTCCAGTTGTCGGTGTAGGTGTTGAGCGTGGTGGTCAGGTTGGAATTGATGTTAATATGCCACGGGTCATCGGCGGCAAAAACGGCAGCGGACAGGAAGAACAGGGACACAACGATCTTTTTCATGTACCCTCCGGAAGGTTAAGTGGAACAGGGCGGTTGCTGCGAGTGAAAGGAAAAAAATAATTGGCGGAGGCGGGTAGCGCAACGATGTCGACCGGATACGGCTGACGGATAAAAAGGCCTTTTACACAGTAAAGGGCCGATTCGCGGAAAAACCTGCGGGGAGTCACTCGGTGACTACCGCCGTGGTAAAGGTAAAGTCAGTGGACCAGTCGCCTGGGCCGCTGGTATTGATTCCCTGGACTCTCCAGCGATACGGTACTCCCGGACTAAGGGGGGTGCCCAGGGTATGTTTTGTATCGGTTACCTCAATGCTATCCGCATTACCAAAGCCCGGATTGGTCGACCATTGAAGTTTATACGATTCAGCCCCGGTGGCGGCGTTCCATACAAGCGTCGGGGTCAGGGGAACATCCGTTGCTCCATTGGCCGGCGATGAGAGTACCGGCGTTTCAGGTACCGGCGTGACGCTGACGATAAGAACTACCTCGTTGCTGGTGACGTTGCCCACGCTGTTGGTCACGTTCACCGTATACGTTCCCGCATCGCCGAGTGTCACTTCTTCGATGTCGTAACTCGCCGAGGTGGCGCCGGGGATGGGGGTGCCGTCCTTAGACCACTGATAACTGGGCGCTGGATTACCATCCGCCACAACCGTAAAGGTCACCGCCGATCCCTGGTTGACGGACTGCGATTCCGGCTGTGCGGTGATCGACGGCGCGTAGTGCACGGTCAGGATTGCATCGTTGCTGGTATCACTGCCGCCGAGCGTTGTGACCACGCAGGTGAAAACCGCGCCATTGTCGACTTTGGTTGTGGCAGGTGTCCTATAGCTGTTGGATTGCGCGCCTTGAATCGGCGTCCCGTTTTTCCGCCACTGATAGGTAGGGTCAACACCCTCCGCCACGATTTCAAATGCGGCTTCTAAGCCTTCGGTGACCGTCTGGGACGCCGGGTGTGTCCGAATCGTTGGTGGCTCAATAACCGTCAGTACTGCCGGGTCACTGATTACCGAACCGGCAATCGTTGACACCACGCACCTGAAGGAAGCGCCATTGTCGTCCATGGTCGTTGCCGGAGTGATGTAGGTCGCCAAGGTTGCACCGTCGATGTTTGTTCCGTTTTTCCGCCACTGATAGCTCCGTCCGGTCCCGGTTGCCGTCACACTGAAGGTCGCGGTTGATCCAAGTCCGACCGTTGCGGGTGAAGGATGAACGGTGATGACCGGCAGCGCGATCACCGTGAGCATTGCAGGATTGCTGGTTACGCTGCTGCCTACCAGGTCGGTCACCACACAGCGATAAGCGCCACTATCGGCAAGAGTCGCTGACGGGATCGAATAACTCGATGTTTGTGCGCCACTGCCGGATAAGTTGGCGTTATTTCTTTGCCACTGGTAGGTAATCTCGGTACCTTGAGCGGAAACGGTAAATGTGGCTGAGGCTCCCACAACAATGGTCAGGTCCGATGGATGGTCGGAAATGGTGGGCAGAGCGACGACGGTCAGGACCGCCGCTGAACTGCCCGTGGTGAAGGGGCCAT
>JAFGOU010000587.1 GCA_016926315.1 Chitinispirillaceae bacterium | reverse complement strand
TTGGGGTCAAGCCCGGACATCGGTTCGTCGAGGATCAAAAGGTCGGGGTTGTGCATCATCGACTGCGCCAGTCCGACGCGCTGACGGTATCCCTTGGACAGCTTTCCGATCTGGCGCTGCGCCATTTTCGTCAGGCCGCAGATGGCGAACATCTCGTCGATACGGACGTTAAGCTTGGGCTGCCGGAGTCCCCTGATCTCTCCGACAAAGAGAAGATATTCACGTACGGTCATGTCGAGATAGAGGGGGTTTGTCTCGGCGAGATACCCGATTTTCTCCCGAACACGCAAGCTGTCGGCCACCGTGTCCAGCCCATCAACCAGCACGGTCCCGTTACTTGCCGGGATATAACAGGTGATTATGCGCATGGTCGTCGTTTTCCCTGCGCCGTTGGGCCCCAGAAATCCGAGAACTTCCCCTTTGCGCACCTGGAAATTCAGGTCCCTGACCGCGTGAAATTCACCGAATTTTTTGCTCAGGTTTTTGACCTCGAGCATATTACCATTTGTTGTTGGATTCATAGAATACCACCACCGTTAAAAGCACGTGAATTGATTTATGTTATATGAAAGGCAATAGAAAATGGTTTTCCGACCACCACAGGGTCAAGAACCATAATCTATTATGCCGTTTTATAAACAGGGGCATTCCGTATAAAACGGGAAAATAGTACGCTCGAAAACGAAAAATATTGCACACAAAAAATGAACCGGGTGATCAATGCCCGGCCTCCCTGAAACCAGCACTTCAGTCTTCCGACTTTTTTGCCTCCTGGATCTGGTTGCGGATCTCCTGGGATATCTTTTTTACGTTCTGAAGGCTCTTCCTGGCACGGGTGCCCGCCGACTTGTTGCCGCGTTCGAATTTTTCATACTCAACTTTCAGGACTTCCAGTTCGTCAAGCAGTTTCTGAAGACTCATGACCTCCTCCTTACGAAAAAGATGGAACGGCAGTGACCGGTTTGAAGGTAAAAACCGTTTTTGCGTGCAATAATATCGTAATTGACCACGCATCCGTGCCAGAAAAAATAAAGACGCTCTTTTTTTATCTTGATTTCAAACGGGGAAAATGACAGTACAAAACCAGCGGGTAAAACACCTCCGGCCCTTCCCGGTTCATTCCTCGCGCCATCATGATCGAAAGGACAAAGGCGACGATGCGTCGCCTTTGTCGAACACCCGCCTGATCACTTAACTTCTCATGCATTGATCGCTATTTTTTTCGGTTTCGCCTCCTCCCTCTTCGGGATACGGATCTCCAACAGCCCGTTTTCCAGCCTGCCGTTGATTTTTTCCTTGTCGAACTCATCGCCTATCTGAAACGCGCGGAAGTAGTTGCCGATGTCAAACTGGCGAACCAGCACCTTTTCAGGCTCATTAATGCTGTTTTTCGCCCGAATCACCAGCGTATCGGTCTCATCCACTTCAATCTTCACGTTGCCCTTTTCCACTCCCGGCATGTCGACCCTGAACAACGCGTCATCATCCGATACGTAAATATCGACATCGGGAGAAAAAGAAATGCCCGCTTCGTTCATTCGCTCGGCAGCCGTGGTGCTGACTTCGGTTTTTTCACGTTTTTCCAGTTCGGTTGACATAATGATACCTCCTTATGTTACTTCAATCGTTATTTGTTTTGGTTTCGCCTCCTCGGCCTTGGGAAGCGTTATCGCAAGCACGCCGTTTTTAAAGGTCGCACCAATCCGGTCCTGCAGCACGGTATTCGGAATCCTGACCGACTTCTCGAACTCACCGACCGACCGTTCCTGGCGCACCGCCGTATAGTTCTTGCCCGGTGCATTGTCGGGCCGCTTTCCCTTTATGGTCAGGAGCCCGTCCCCTGCGGTGATCGAAACCTGGTCCCTGCTCATGCCAGGGAGTTCCACCGTCACGAGAAGGTCGTCCTTTGCATCATAGATATTCATGAGCGGAAACGACGACCGGGAAGCGAACTCATCATGTTCCGACCTCCGGAATAGGGAATTGATCTGGCGCTGTATGCGTTCCAGTTCCTGCCACGGATTGAGGGTGTAGAGCATAGCATCCTCCTGTGTTAAATGGTTTGAATAGGTATGGCTTTTTTCTGGATTTCCTTTTTGGGAATAGTCACGGTAAGAACGCCATGTTGGTATTTCGCTTTTGCCTTGTCGCCCATGGCCGCGCCGCCGATGGCGACGCTTCGTTCAAACGACCCGTAACTGCATTCACGATAATAACGGTTTTTCCCCTTCTCTTCTTTCTCCTGCTTTTTCTCTCCCCTGATAGTCAGCATACCGTTGTGAAAGGTAAGGGAAAGATTTTTTTCGCTCATACCCGGGATCTCTGCCCGAACCGTTACCTCTTTCCCATCCTCAGACACATCGATTGATGGAAAATCCGCTCTCCATGCGCTTTGAGCCGTTGGCAGGAAGTCTTCAAATGGATCATTCCGGAATCCATCCAGCCAATCATCAAAACGCACCGGCCTGCTTTGGACCTTGTTTCTGGTCCATGGAATCAAGCTTTTCATGGAAGACCTCCTTTCAAGATGTTTGTTTTTTCATTTTTTTGCAAGCAACGTGCCAATACTTCGCGAAGTCCGTAAAAAAAACAGGCGGAAATAGCAACCTATTGTAAATTATCAATTTTTAAAAAACCAACCATTGCAGAATGCAAACAGCGATGTAACCCTATGGTTTTAAAATGAAACCCGGGGAGTTTTATTTTGAAAAGGCGCGGCCGGAATAAGAACATCGGCCGTTGGTATGAGCAGTAAAAGTCGTACGTAACGTCAGGTGGCAGCACTGTTTCGAAAGGTACATAAATGCCGACGCGTTTGAGAAATCGTGGGTTTTCGGACGGACACTAAGCAGCTCGCAAACTATACGCTAAAAACGTATAGTTGCCTCACACAGTACCTACAGGACTTTCAAGACTGCGCTTGAAAGTCCGCGCGCCAGTGGCGCGGCACTATGGAACGATATTGATAGTACACCGGACGTTTTATTACGAACGACAATATTTTGTCGTTCAAAACGCCCTAAGCACCTAATCCACCACCTCGAAATCCGCATCAACGGCCCCGTCTTTTCCCGGCTTCTTCTGATCACCGCCATCACCATTCGGGGCGCTTCCGCCGCCCGGTTGGCCGCCGTGGAACTGCTGGCCTCCCGCAGCGCCCGGACCCGCTCCCGGCCCCGCCGCACCGCCGGTCTGGGCATGCTTGTAGAGCTCTTCGGAAACCTTCATCATGGCATCCATGCTCGCTTTGATGGCCTTTGGATCACCGCCCTTGATTTTCTCCTTCACGTCATCGATTGAGGACTGGTATTTTCCTTTGACGTCGGCAGGGATCTTGTCGCCGGCCTCGGCAAGCATCTTTTCCGTCTGGTATACGAGTTGTTCGGCCTGGTTTTTAACTTCGACCTTCTCCTTTTCCTCCTTGTCGCGCGCGGCATTCGCTTCGGCGTCCTTGACCATGCGCTGAATGTCGGACTCATTAAGGCCGCTCGAAGATTCAATGCGGATCTGCTGCGATTTTCCGGTACCAAGGTCCTTGGCGCTGACGTTCATGATCCCGTTTGCGTCAATATCGAACGTGACTTCGACCTGCGGTACGCCGCGAGGCGCCGGCGGAAT